>DASRZM010000110.1:0-29997 GCA_035686365.1 Lysobacteraceae bacterium
GGGCCACGTCCCCGCCACCCCTTCCGGCACCGCGGCACTCTCCTCGAGGCCTATTGAAGGTTCGTCGCTTCGATTCTCGCGGCCATGGGCCGCTCCCAAAACGCTACGATCACCGCCCAGCGAGGCATGAAGCTCCAAGACTCCGCCGGGGCCGCGGCGAAGCGCTGTGGGAGCGGCCCATGGCCGCGATCGGGCGCATCGGACTTGACACGACTGGAACGACAAACGCCCCGGGCGGGTTGCTCGGGGCGTTCGCGTTCCGGCCTGGAGGAGACGGGGCGGCCGAAAAGAAACCTCTGAAGCAGTTCGGAGGTTCGCGCGCCTATGGATGGCGCACTCGCGGATCAAGCACGCAAGTGCTTGATCCGGCGGAGCCGAGTCCGGACAGGTGCCGGACCCGGCGGGTCTGATCGAGTCCAGTCATGGACTCGATCAGACCTTTCAAAGAGTGGATCAGGCATCGTCGCGGCGGCGGCGGAAGTACACGGAGGCAACGAGCATGGCCACGCCGGCGGCGGCGCCGATCCAGGTGTCGACCCGGCCCAGCACCGAATAGATGGAGGCCAGGTCCAGCATCTGCAGGACTTCGGAAGGGCCCTGGATATCGGCGTGCTCGAACACGTCCAGGTCCAGCCAGCTCGCCGGGACGACGCTGAAGAGCATGCGGAAAACGATGTTCTTCCAGAACCAGAAGTCCGGGATGGCGAAGCGCTGCAGCACGTCGAACCAGCTCACGATGATGCCGGCGCCCACCGGGATCGCGATCGCCCACAGGAACGGTTTGCTGCGCGCCCACGCCGAGCACAGCATCAGCCAACCCACCGTGGGCAGCGCCCACACCGCGTGCACGGGCAAGGTGGCCAGCAGGTGCAGGGCCACGGACAGCGGCGAGGCCGGGCCCCAGATGACGCGGAAGGGGTTGACGCCGTACAGGGCTACGTAGCCACCCATCAGCAGCAGGAAGCCGACGCCGGTGGCAATGGCGGCGACGGCCGCGATCGCCGGCACCAGCAGCAGTGCGCTGAGCGCCTTGGACGCGACCGTGCCGCGGTCGGAAACCGGCAGCGACTTCCAGAACAGCACGCTGCGATCCTTGCGGTCGTCGTACAACGATCCCAGGCAGTAGAAGAACACCACGATCGCGGCGACCACACCGATCAGGCTCGCGGTCATGTACAGGCTCAGGTCGATGCTGGCACCGACCTCCACGAGCTGGCTCGCGGAAAGGTTTTCCGTGACCTCGCCCAGATCGATGTTGTTGATCTTGAAGCCGACGCGGTCGGCCGAAACCATCGCCACGACCAGGGCCATCAGGGTCAGCGCCAGGTACACGCCGCCGGTCACGACCGGCGCCCACAGGAACCCGCCGCGGTGCTCCCAGTACTCGCGCTTGATCAGCCAGGGGAACGTGTTCATGCGTAGGCTCCTTTCATGGTCGCCACGAACAGGTCGGCGACGGATGGCGTGCGGGTCTCCCCGAGGGCGGCGAGCCGGTCGCGGCTGACGCCGTCGAACAGGAAGATCGACTTGCCGAACACCGTGCGTTCGTCCAGCGGCTGCAGCGCGCGGGCGCTGTCGGCGCGGTCGCCCGGCACCATCACCTCGGCGAAGCGCTCGGCCACCTCGTCCATGGTGGCGGAGAGCACGATCTTGCCGTCGCGGATGAACATCAGGTCGGTGAGGATGTGCTCGATCTCCTCGACCTGGTGGGTGGTGACGACGATCGTCTTGTCGTGGTCGAAGTAGTCGTTGAGCAGGCTCTGGTAGAACTGCTTGCGGTACAGGATGTCCAGCCCCAGCGTGGGCTCGTCCAGCACCAGCAGCCTGGCGTCGATGGCCATCACCAGTGCAAGGTGCAGCTGCACGACCATGCCCTTGGAGAGCTGCCGGACGCGCTTTTCGTGCGGGATCTTCGTGTGGCGCAGGAACTCCAGGCATTTCTCGCGGGAGAAGCGCGGATGGACTCCGGCGACGAAGTCGATGGCTTCGCGCACGCGGATCCAGCGCGGCAGGATCGCGACATCGGCGATGAAGCACACCTGCTCCATCAGCTCGTCGCGCTGCCGGCGCGGGTCCATGCCCAGGACGCTCAGTTCGCCCTCGAAGTCGGCCAGGCCCAGGACGGCCTTCAGCGCGGTGGTCTTGCCGGCGCCGTTGGGCCCGATCAGGCCAACGATGCGACCGGCCTCGATCTCGAAGCTGGCATCGTCGAGCGCGACCGTCCTGCCGTAGCGCTTGGAAAGGTGGCGGGCGGAGATGACGGCGCTCATGAGCCCTTCTCCATGCCGGCGGCCTTCATCAGGCGCTCCAGGCTCAGGCCGAGCCGCTGGATGCGCTCGACCACGGCCGGCCATTCTTCCTGCAGGAAGTGCTCGCGCTCGGTGGCCAGCAACTTCTCGGGTGCTCCTTCGGTGACGAACATGCCAAGTCCCCTGCGTTTTTCGACGAGGTTGTCGTCCGCGAGCTCCTGGTAGGCGCGCGAGACGGTGATGGGATTGAGCTGGTAGTCGGCCGCGACCTGGCGCACCGAGGGCAGGGCATCGCCCGGCTTGAGCGCGCCATCGAGCATCATCGTGACCACCATCTCCTTGAGCTGCCGGTAGATGGGCTGGTTGTCGTTCCAGGTCACGCTCATGCTCAGGACTCCTGACGCCGCGACACGCGCGACAGTGACAGGTAGGGCATCGTCAGCTGCAGTTTCAGCGGAAGCGAAACCACGCCCGGCAGGCCCGACTCGCGCGCCGGCTCGGGGCACTGGTCGGACAATCCGGCCAGCCCGTTCGCCTCGGCGGTGGGGAGCGGTTCGCCCAGCAGGGTGCCGGCACCCAGAAAGGCGGCGACGACGACCAGGGCGGTGAGGTTGTTCTTCAGCTTGCTTGTCATGGCACTCCCCTCGCTGGGTGAGCTGACGCAGTGGTGTTGTATGCAACTATAACACTAAAACGGATCCCGTCAAGCCCCGCTGCCGGGCTGCGACAGGGGATCGCATACTCGAACCAACGCTATGAATACATGGAGGAACTTCCAAGACTGAAGCGGCCGCGCCGGGTGAGGACGGGTGCCTTGGCGCGAGCAAAGATGAACACCGGATGAATGAACCGTGCCCGCGAACCCGATCGGGCCCTGGGAACCGCGCGCCGTGACGGCGGTCTGACCCGCTCGTTGCCACCGTGTTCCCGTGCCGCGACAATGGCGCGCCATTTCGCCCGGCACGCCGCGGCGATCCTTCATCCCCCATGGAGCTTCAGATGAACTTTTTGCAGAAGTCGGCCCTCGCGGTCGCGACCGCCGCCGCACTCTCGGTCACCCCGTTTGCGGGCGCCCAGGAGCTGACCACCGAGAAGCAGAAGATCAGCTACGTCGTGGGCATGCAGGTCGGCAACGGCCTGGGCCAGATCAAGGACGAGATCGAACTGGAGGTCGTGTTCTCCGCGATCCGCGACCAGTTCGCCGGCAACGAGCCGCGCCTGAGCGAGGAGGAGGCGATCGCCGTGCAGCAGGCCTTCGCGCAGAGGCTGCAGGCCAAGCGCGCCGAGGAGATGGCCGCGGCCGCACAGAAGAACAAGGCCGATGGCGAGGCGTTCCTGGCGCAGAACAGCAAAACGTCCGGCGTCAAGGTCACCGACTCGGGTCTGCAGTACCAGGTCATCAAGCAGGGCAGCGGGCCCAAGCCGGCCGTGACCGACACCGTCAAGGTGCACTACGTGGGCACGCTGCTGGACGGTACCAAGTTCGACAGCTCGGTCGACCGCGGGCAGCCGGCGCAGTTCGCGCTCAATGCGGTGATCCCGGGCTGGACCGAGGCGCTGCAGCTGATGCCGGTGGGCAGCAAGTACAAGCTCTGGATTCCGTCGGAGCTGGCCTACGGCGATCGTGGTACGCCCGGCCCGATCGGCCCGAACCAGACCCTGAGCTTCGAGGTCGAGCTGCTGGAAATCGTCCAGCAATAGGACCGGCTCGGCTCCGCCGGATCAAGCACTTGCGTGCTTGATCCGCGAGCGCGCCATCCATGGCGCGCGAACCTCTGAACTTGTTCAGAGGTTCCCGAACGGCGCCCCGGCCTCCGGGGCGCCGTTGTGCATTGCCGGCGGCGCGGTTGCGACCAACTGCCATCGGCGCGCGCTATCATTCGCGGCCGTTCACATCCAAACGGGACGCCACCGGATGCGCGTGACGATCTTCGGGACCGGCGATGTCGGTCTGGTCACCGGTGCCTGCCTGGCCGAAGTCGGCAATCATGTGCTGTGCGTGGACGTGGACGCCGCCAGGATCGAAGCGCTCGGACACGGCCGCATGCCGATCTTCGAGCCGGGCCTGGAACCGCGGGTGGCGGCCAATCGCCGGGCCGGCAGGCCCGACTTCAGGACCGAGTGGAAGGAAATCCGGAGCCCCGATTTCACCCGGGTCCGCGCGGCGCTGGGCAGCCGCGTAATGTTCAACGGGCGCAACATCTACGACCCTGGCCAGGTCGAGCAGGCCGGCATTGCCTATTACGGAATCGGCCGGGGGCGTTCGGTCGCGGCAGCCGTCGGGGAGGTCGCATGAGCGCGCCGCGCCTGCCCGATCCGGCGACCGCCTCGATCGGCGTGATCGGCCTGGGCTACGTCGGCCTGCCGCTGGCGCTGGCCTTCGCGGGCACCCATCGCGTGGCCGGCTTCGACCTGGACGCCCGCCGCATCGCGGCCCTGCGCGCAGGCTGCGACCAGACCGCAGAACTCGATGCCGAAGAACTGGCGCGGCTGCAGCAGGTGGAACTCACCCACGAGGATTCGGCGCTGGCGGGCCTGGACGTGTACATCGTGGCCGTGCCCACGCCGGTGACGGCCCACAAATGGCCCGACCTGTCGCCGCTGGTCTCGGCCAGCGGGATCGTCGGGCGGCTGCTGCATCCCGGCGCCGTGGTCATCTACGAATCCACGGTCTATCCGGGGGCGACCGAGGACGTGTGCGTCGCAGAGCTCGAGCGCGTCTCCGGCCTGGCCTGCAATCGCGACTTCTGGGTCGGCTACAGCCCCGAGCGCGTGAATCCGGGCGACCGCGACCACCGGTTGGCCGACATCGTCAAGCTCACGTCCGGGTCTACTGCCGAGTGTGCGCGGTTCGTGGACAGCCTGTACCGGCAGGTCGTGCGCGCCGGCACGCACAGGACGCCGGACATCCGCACGGCCGAGGCCGCAAAGGCGATCGAGAACATCCAGCGCGACGTCAACATCGCCCTGGTGAACGAGCTGGCGCAGATGTTCGGGCGCCTGGGGCTGGACACCCAGGCGGTACTCGACGCCGCCTGCACCAAGTGGAACTTCCTGCCGTTCCGGCCGGGCCTGGTGGGCGGCCACTGCATCGGCGTGGACCCGTACTACCTGATCCACAAGGCGCAGGAAGTCGGCCATTTCCCCGAGCTGATCGTGGCCGCGCGCCGCATCAACGAGGGCATGGCGGCGTATGTGACCGCGCGGCTGCTCAGGGTGATGGCGCTGGCACGCATCGGCGTGGTCGGCTCGCGCATCCTGGTCATGGGGGCGACCTTCAAGGAAGACTGCCCGGACCTGCGCAATACCCAGGTGCAGCCGATCGTGGCCGAGCTTGTGCGTTACCACGCGCAGGTCGAGCTGTTCGATCCGTTGGCCGACGCCGAGCAATGCCGGCACGAGTTCGGGATCGCGCCGGTCCAGTCGCCGCAGGCGGGAAGCTACGACGCCATCCTGGTCGCCGTGGCGCATCGGCACTTCCGCGAACTCGGGGCCGACTCGATCCGCGCCTGGCTCCAGCCCGGCGGCGTGCTGTTCGACGTCAAGCACGCGCTGCCGCGTGAGGCTGCCGATGGCCGGCTCTGACGATGCCGCGCTGGATCGGCTCGAGGCCCGCGTGGTGGAACTGGAAATGCGCGTGGCATTCCAGGACGATACGATCGCCGCGCTCAATGCCGCGGTGCTCGGGCGCAGCGCCGAGCTCGAGGCGCTGGGGCGCAGGCTGGAACAGGCGCTGCAGGACCTGGAGAAACTGCGCGGGCTGCAATACCCCGATCCCGGCAGCGAACCGCCGCCGCCGCATTACTGATCCGGTCGGCGCACGCGCGCCGAAGCGCACACGCGAGCCCACACGCACGCCGATGGCCGATTCGCTGAAAGACCAACTCATGGCGCTGGGCTTCAAGCCCAAGGCCAGGGAGCCCCGGCAGGAGAAGCGGGGCGGGCCGGCGCAGCGCCGGGCCGGCCCGGCCAGAGCCAAGGCCACGAGCAAGGAAAAGCGGCAGGGCGGCGAGCTCGACCTGGCGCGGGCCTACGCGCTGCGCGAGCGCGAAGAAAGGGCGCAACGGCAGCGCGAGCAGCGGGAGCGGGAGGCGCTGGCGCGGCTGCGCCGGGAGGCGCGTGCCAGGCTCGATGTGCTGCTGGAGGGGCACGTGCTGAACGATCCTGCAGCCGAGCAACCGCGGCACTTCGAGTACGGTGGAAGGATCCGCCGGATCTACGTGACGCCCGGGCAGCTGGCCCGACTCAATGCCGGCGCACTGGCCGTGCTGCAGGTACGTGGCCGCTACCTGCTGGTGGAACCGGCCGTCGCGGACCAGGCCGAGCAGATCCTGCCCGGGACGCTGGCCCTGCGCGTGGATCCGGATGCCCCGGCACCGGACGCCGACTACGCCGACCCGCGCTTCCAGGTGCCCGACGACCTGGTCTGGTGAATTCCCGAAACCGGCCAATGGCCGCTCCTACAAGGCGCGCCGATAGGCATTTCGCGGCCAACGGCCGCTCCTACAGGTAACGCTGATCGGAGCGCTTTGTAGGAGCGGCCGTTGGCCGCCTTTGTTCAGAGGTCCGCTAGAATCGGCGCGGGGAAACGGGGACGACAGCAGGGAGCAGTCCATGCCGTCCACGCTCGTGCGCGCCATCGTCCCCGTTGCTGCAGCGCTGTGCTGCGCCGCCGCGTCCGCTGCGACCTACTACGTCGATGACGGCGGCAGCGACGGCAACCTCGGCACACTGTCGCAGCCCTGGGCTACGCTGCAGAAGGCGGCCGATACCGTGCAGCCGGGCGATACCGTTCTGGTTCGCGCGGGCAACTACGCGGGCGGGCACTTCACGACCGGCGGCACGCCGTCGCAGAGGATCGTGCTGGCGGCATTTCCGGGCGAGGCGCCCGTCGTCAACGCCAACAACCCGGTCACGAGCGACGGCATCAACCTGGAAGGCGCCTCGTACATGACCGTGGAGGGCTTCACCGTCACCGGCACCGGCCGCGCGGGAATCAGGGCCGTGCTGTGCGATGGCGTGGAGATCCGCGACAACCTCACCGATCTGAACGCGCGCTGGGGCATCTTCACCGGCTTCTGCGACGACCTGCTGATCGAGGGCAACCAGGCCTCGCGCAGCGGCATCGAGCACGGCATCTACGTCAGCAACAGCGGCGACCGGCCGGTGATCCGCGGCAACCTGATCTTCGGCAACCACGCCAACGGCATCCACATGAACGGGGACGCGTCCCAGGGCGGCGACGGCATCATCAGCCAGGCCCTGGTCGAGGACAACGTGATCTACGACAACGGCACCGGCGGCGGATCGGGCATCAACTGCGACGGCGTGCAGGACTCGCTGATCCGCAACAACCTGGTCTTCGACAGCCACGCCAGCGGCATTTCTCTCTACCGGATCGACGGTGGTGGGCCCTCGACGGGCAACCGCGTGCTCAACAACACCGTGCGGGTCGCGAGCGACGGCCGCTGGGCGCTGAACATCCAGGACGCTTCCTCGGGCAACGTCGTACGCAACAACATCCTGTACAGCGAGCACTCGTTCCGTGGCGCGGTCGACATCTGTGCCGACTGCCTCATTGGCCTGGACAGCGACCACAATGCCGTGGAGGACCGCTACACGACCGACGGCGGCGACAACGTCCTGTCGCTGGCGCAATGGAGCGCCCTGACCGGTCAGGACATGAACTCGGTGGCAACGACGCCGGCGGCGCTGTTCACCGACGCCACCGGCGACGACTACACCCTGTCGTCGACCAGCCCGGCCTTGGATGCCGGCGCCACCCGCGCCGACGTCCCCCGTGATCTGGTCGGCACGGCGCGCCCGCAGGGGGCCGCTTTCGACATCGGCGCCTACGAGACGCCGGACTCTGGTTTGATCTTCCGGAACGGCTTCGAGCCGTGACGGCCGGCGGTCCAGCCTGGCCGGGGCTGTCACTTACTCCGGATCGTAGTCCAGGTAGGGCGCCAGCCAGCGCTCGGCCTCGGCAACGTCCCAGTGCTTGCGGCGCGCGTAGTCCTGGACCTGTTCGCGCGTGAGCCGGCCCACCACGAAGTACTGGCTGCCCGGATGCGCGAAGTACAGCCCGGAAACCGACGCGGCCGGGCTCATCGCATAGTTCTCGGTCAGCGTGATGCCGGCATGGCTGCCGGCCTCGAGCAGGCGGAACAGCGTGGCCTTCTCGGTGTGGTCGGGGCAGGCCGGGTAGCCCGGGGCGGGGCGGATGCCGCGGTAGCGCTCGCGGATCCGGTCCTCGTTGTCGAGCGATTCGTCGGCGGCGTAGCCCCACAGTTCGCGGCGCACGATCTCGTGCATGCGCTCGGCCATCGCCTCGGCCAAGCGGTCGGCCAGCGCCTTGAGCAGGATCGCGTTGTAGTCGTCGTGCCCGGCCTCGAACCGGCGCACGTGGCTGTCGATGCCCAGCCCGGCGGTCACCGCGAACCCGCCGATCCAGTCCTGGCGCCCGCTGCCGATCGGCGCCACGAAGTCGGCCAGGCACAGGTCCGGTCGCCCCGGTGGCTTGTCGGCCTGCTGGCGCAGGCAGTGTAGTGTGGCCAGCGGCGCGCCGTCGTTGGACAGCACGCGGATGTCGTCGCCGTCGGCCTGGGCACGCCACAGTCCGACGACCGCGCGCGCTCGCAGCCAGCGGCCGGCGACCACGTCCTCGAGCATCGCCAGGGCGTCGCCGTGCAGCTCGCGCGCCTGCGTACCGACCACGGCGTCCGCGAGGATCGCAGGATAGCGGCCGGAGAGTTCCCAGGTCTGGAAGAACGGCGTCCAGTCGATGTACTCGAGCAGTTCGGCCAGCGGGTAGTCGTCGAACACGGTCAGGCCCGGCCGCACGGGCGCCGGCGGTTCGTAGTCCGCCCAGCCGCCGTCGAAGCGGTTGCGCCGCGCATGCGCCAGCGACACCAGGCGCTTGCCGGGCCCGCGGTCCCTGTGGCGCTCGCGGATGTCCGCGTAGTCGGCCTGGTTGGCCGCGACGAATTTCTCGCGCAGGCCCTCGCTGAGCAGCGACTGGGCGACACCGACCGCGCGCGAGGCGTCCTTGACCCAGATCGTCGGCGCCGAGTAGCCGGGCGCGATCTTCAGCGCGGTGTGCGCGCGCGAGGTGGTGGCGCCACCGATCAGCAGCGGCGCGTCGAATCCCCGGCGCTGCATCTCGCGCGCGACGTGGGCCATCTCCTCCAGCGAGGGCGTGATCAGGCCCGACAGGCCGACCAGGTCCGCACGCTGCTCGATGGCGGTGTCCAGGATCTTCTGGGCGGGCACCATCACGCCCAGATCGATCACCTCGTAGTTGTTGCAGCGCAGGACCACGCCGACGATGTTCTTGCCGATGTCGTGGACGTCGCCCTTGACCGTGGCCATGACGATCCGGCCCTTGGGCTGCGGTGCCTGGCCGCTGGCGGCCTTCTCGGCTTCGATGTACGGGATCAGCCAGGCGACCGCCTTCTTCATCACGCGCGCGGACTTGACCACCTGCGGCAGGAACATCTTGCCGGCGCCGAACAGGTCGCCGACGACGTTCATGCCGTCCATCAGCGGGCCCTCGATGACCTCCAGCGGCCGGGCGGCCTGCGCGCGCGCCTCCTCGGTGTCGGCCTCCACGTACTGGTCGATCCCGTGCACCAGGGCATGGCGCAGGCGCTCACCGACCGGCAGTTCGCGCCAGGCCGGATCGGCCGCGACCGCGTCGGCATCGCGGCCGCGGTAGCGGCCGGCGATCGCGAGCAGGCGTTCGGTGGCGTCGGGCCGCCGGTTCAGCACCAGATCCTCGACGTGCGCGCGCAGCTCCTCGTCGAGATCGTCGTACAGGGCCAGCGCACCGGCGTTGACGATGCCCATGTCCATGCCCGCGGCAATCGCGTGGTACAGGAACACCGAATGGATCGCCTCGCGCACGGGGTTGTTGCCGCGGAAGGAGAACGAGACGTTGGACACGCCACCGGACACGTGCGCGAGCGGGAACTCCCGCCGTAGCGACGCCGTGGCCTCGATGAAGTCCAGCGCGTAGCGGTCGTGCTCGGCGATGCCGGTGCCGATCGCGAAGACGTTCGGATCGAAGAAGATGTCCTCGGGTGCCAGGCCGACCTGGCCGGTGAGCAGCCGGTAGGCGCGCCGGCAGATCGAGAGCTTGCGGTCGACCGTGTCGGCCTGGCCGCGCTCGTCGAAGGCCATCACGACCACCGCGGCACCGTAGCGGCGGACCGACCGTGCCTGCTCCAGGAACGGCTGCTCGCCCTCCTTCAGCGAGATCGAGTTGACCACGCCCTTGCCCTGCAGGCATTTCAGTCCGGCCTCGATCACCGACCACTTGGACGAATCGACCATCACCGGCACGCGGGCGATGTCGGGCTCGGCGGCGATCAGTCGCAGCAAGCGCGTCATCGCGGCCTCCGAGTCCAGCAGGCCCTCGTCCATGTTGACGTCGATGAGCTGGGCGCCATTGAGCACCTGCTGGCGCGCGACCTCCAGCGCCTCCTCGTATCGGTCCTCGCCGATCAGCCTGCGGAACCGCGCCGAGCCGGTGACGTTGGTGCGCTCGCCGACGTTGACGAAATTGGTCTGCGGGGTGATCACGAACGGTTCCAGTCCCGACAGCCGCGTATAGGGGTCGATCTGCGGGACCGCGCGCGGCGCCACTCCCGACACCGCCTCGGCGATCGCCTCGATGTGCTCGGGCGTGGTGCCGCAGCAGCCGCCCACGATGTTCACTAGTCCGGCGCGGGCGAACTCGCCCAGTGCGGCGGCCATCGATTCCGGTGTTTCGTCGTACTCGCCGAAGGCATTGGGCAAGCCGGCGTTCGGGTGCGTGCTCACCAGGCAGTCGGCGACCTGCGAAAGGGCGTCCACGTGCGGCCTCAGGTCGGCCGCGCCCAGCGCGCAGTTGAGCCCGATCGACAGCGGCCGGGCGTGGCGCAGCGAGTACCAGAACGCCTCGGGCGTCTGCCCGGACAGGGTGCGTCCGGAACGGTCGGTGATCGTACCCGAGATCATGACCGGCACGCGCGCCCCGCGCGCCTGGAAAGCGGCGTCGATGGCGTACAGCGCCGCCTTGGCGTTGAGCGTGTCGAACACGGTCTCCACCATCAGCAGGTCGGCCCCGCCGTCGAGCAGGCCCTCGGCCGACTCGCGGTAGGCTTCCACCAGCGTGTCGAAGTCGACGTTGCGGAAGTCCGGGTTTTCCACGTCCGGGCCGATCGAGGCGGTGCGGTTGGTGGGCCCGATCGCACCGGCGGCGAAGCGCGGACGCTCGGGCGTGGACAGCGCCTCGCAGGCCGCCCGCGCCAGTGTGGCGCCGGCGCGGTTGATCTCGTAGGCCAGGTGCTCGGCGCCGTAGTCGGCCATCGCGATGCGCGTGGCATTGAAGGTATTGGATTCCAGGATGTCGGCGCCGGCCTGCAGGTAGGCACGGTGGACGGCCTCGACGATGTCCGGCCGGGACAGGCACAGCAGGTCGTTGTTGCCGGCCTGTTCCCGGGTCAGGTCGCCCGCGTGGTGCGGCTGCCCGCAGCTGCAGGCGAAGCGCGCGCCGCGGTAGCCGGACTCGTCCAGCCGGTAGGCCTGGAGCACGGTGCCCATGGCGCCGTCCAGCACCAGGATCCGGTGTTCCAGTGCGGCCAGCAGCGCCCCGGTGCGCCCGGGATGCAGCCAGGGCAGGGCGCTCATGGCTTCCGGGCCAGCAGCGAGAGCACTTCGAAATGCGGTGGCCGCTTCTCGCGGGTGATCGACTGCGCGCTGAGCACTTCGAGGCCCGCCTTCCGGGCCATGCCGCGCAGCTCGGCGAGCGTGAATCCCAGGTTGGCATGTCCGTAGGGCGCGACCACGGCCCGGTGCCCGTGGCGTGCCAGCGTCGTCGCCAGCAGGCGCCCGCCCGGACGCAGCACGCGTGCGGCTTCGGCCACCGCCTTTGCGGGGCGCTCGGCATAGGTCAGCGCATGCATCAGCAGCACGAGGTCGAAGCTGGCGGCGGGCAGATCCAGCGCGTGCATGTCGCCTTCGCGCACCTGGACGTTGGCCATCGGCGCCAGCCGCAACTGCGCGGCGGCAACGATGCGCGCACTGGAATCGATGCACACGTAGCGGCGCGCACGCGGACCCAGCAGCTCGGCCAGCACGCCATCGCCGGAGGCGATGTCGAGCACCTCGCCCGGATCCAGCAGCTGCAGCGCCGAGCGCGCCAGCGCTTCCCAGGTGCGGCCGGGCGAGTAATGCCGTTCCATGTCGCCGGCCACCGAGTCGGCCCAGTTCTGGTCGGCCGCACGCTGCGCCAGCACCGCCGGCAGGCGCTCGGCATCCTGGCGCAGCAGGGGATCGTCGGCGCTCTCGCCGAGCGAGCCCCATAGTGCGCGCTGGGCTTCGTTGAGCTGGTCGCCGTCGAAACGGTAGTAGGCCGACACGCCCGAGCGCCGGTCCTTGGCGAGCCCGGCCTCCTTGAGCCTGGCCAGGTGCGTGGACACGCGCGGCTGTGCCAGCTGGGTGACGGCCGAAAGCTCGGCCACGGTCAGCTCTTCGCGCTCGAGCAGCGCCAGCAGGCGCACGCGCGTGGGTTCGGACAGGACGCGGAGGCAGGCCGACCAGGCGGTCAGGTCCATCTTTTCATCTTGATTCAGCGATGAAGCGAGCTTAGCAGGGCCGGGCGGGGCGTCAAGGATGTGCCGGCGTCGCGCAGCCTGCGCTTCGCAGGTCGGTCCGCGGGGGCCGGGATCGCTCGCTCCGTAGGCCGTGCCGCGATCCGGTATCGCTCGCCGGGGGACGCCGTGAATCCGTCCATGGAGGCTCAGACGCGCCATCCATGGCGCGTATGCCCCCGGCAAGCGAGCCCGGACCGCGGCACTCTCCTCGAGGCCGGTTGTGGTCCTGTCGCATCGTCGATCGCGGCCATGGGCCGCTCCCACGCCGCTCCGATGTGCCTCGCCGCGACGGCGACAGGCTGTAGGAGCGGGCGTTGCCCGCGAATGGCGGAGCGCACCAGGAAGCCGCGCCCCGATCGCGGGCAACGCCCGCTCCTACAAACCTCCGGCGAAGCAGTGTGGGAGCGGGCCATGGCCGCGATCGGGCGCAGCAAATCCCAGCGGACATCCGCTTTCCCCATAGGCGCCGCGGAAGCCGCGAGGACAGCGCCGAAACGCGGTCCCGGCGCGGCAGCGCGCGGCCCCCGACGAAGCTTCGCTCCCCCCACGCCTGCTAGAATCGACGGATTTTCCGGGTCTGCAGCGGCCCGGTGCACCGATTCCGCAGATTCCGCAGTTTTCGCAGATTCCGAGGCCGCCGTGGATTTCCAGTTCACCGAAGAGCAGTTGATGATCCAGGACGTCGCCCGCCGCATCGCCCGCGAGGTGATCGCGCCCAGCGCCGAGGCATTCGACCGCAGCGGCGAGTTCCCGCTGGACAACGTGCGCCTGATGGGCGAGAACGGTCTGATGGGCATCGAGGTGCCGGCCGAGTACGGCGGCGCCGGGATGGACCCGATCAGCTACGTGCTGGCCATGATCGAGGTCGCGGCGGCCGATGCCGCGCACTCGACCATCATGTCGGTGAACAACTCGCTGTTCTGCAACGGGATCCTGAAGTTCGGCAGCGAGGAGCAGAAGCAGAAGTACGTGCGCGCGATCGCGGAGGGCAGCGAGATCGGCGCCTACGCCCTGACCGAACCGCAGTCGGGTTCCGATGCGGCCAGCATGCGCTGCCGTGCCGTGAAGTCCGACGATGGCAGCCACTACCTGATCAACGGCAAGAAGAGCTGGATCACCTCCGGCCCGGTCGCCAGGTACATCGTGCTGTTCGCGATGACCGACCCGTCCAAGGGCGCCAAGGGGGTTTCGGCATTCCTGATCGACACGGAGCTGGAGGGTTTTCATCGCGGCAAGGTCGAGCCCAAGCTGGGCATCCGCGCCTCGGCGACCTGCGAGATCGAGTTCCAGGACTACCAGTGCCCGGCCGAAAGCCTGCTGGGCAAGGAAGGCGAGGGCTTCAAGATCGCCATGAGCGTGCTCGATGCCGGCCGCATCGGGATCGCCTCGCAGGCCGTGGGAATCGCCCGCGCCGCCTATGAGGCCTCGGTCGGATTTTCCCGGGAGCGCAAGGCCTTCGGCAAGCCCATCGGCAGCTTCCAGATGACACAGGCCAAGATCGCCGACATGAAGTGCAAGCTCGACGCCGCGACCCTGCTGACGCTGCGCGCGGCCTGGACCAAGGGCCACGCGGAGAACAACGGCGGGCGCTTCTCGAACGAGGCCTCGATCGCCAAGCTGGTCGCCTCGGAGGCGGCCATGTGGATCGCCCACCAGGCCGTGCAGATCCACGGCGGCATGGGCTACTCCAAGGAGTTGCCGGTGGAGCGCTACTTCCGGGACGCCAAGATCACCGAGATCTACGAGGGCACCAGCGAGATCCAGAGGCTGGTCATTGCCCGCAACGAAACGGGCCTGCGCTGAGCGCCCGGACGGCTTCCATACAGGCACCGGCCTGTCGCAGGCGGTATCCTTTCGTCCCCCGGCGGACTCCAACCTTTCTCGAGCGTCGATGAGCGCCAACGCTACCGCGGTCGCTGCTTCCCGGACCACCCACGAATCGGTGTTCGAGGCGCTGAAAGCGCGCCTGCCCGGCCCGCGTTTCAAGGACGCCAAGGTCCTGGCTGAAGCCTTCTTCTCGCGCACGCCGGAGGACGAACTGGTCGATCGCAGCGCCGAGGTCTGGGCCGCGCTGTTCGACGATTTCCTCCTACTGCTGCAGACCCCGCGTTCCGGCGAGCCGCTGGTGCGGATGATCAACCCCACGGTCGAGGAGCACGGCTGGGAGTCGAGTCACACCGCGATCCAGATCGTCAACGAGGACATGCCGTTCCTGGTCGATTCGGTCGGCATGGCGGTCAACCAGTGCAACGTGCAGACCCACTCGATCCTGCACCCGGTGCTGCGCGTGCAGCGCGATCCGGATGGATCGTTGCTCGCGATCGGCCGCGGCGAGCCCGAGTCGCTGATGCACATCGAGATCGACCGGCAGACCGAGACCGAAGACCGCCAGCGCATCGAGTCGGACATCCGCGCCGCACTGGCCGATGTGCGTGCCGCCGTGCGCGACTGGTCGGCCATGCGCGACAAGATGCTCGCGGTGATCCGCGACATCGAGGGACGCCAGATGCCGGTCTCGGAGGCCGGCCGCGCCGAGGCCCAGGAGTTCCTCCGCTGGATCGCCGAGGACCATTTCACGTTCCTGGGCTACCGCGAGTACGAGGTGATCGACGTCGGTGGCGAGGCCGTCCTGAGTGCGCTCCCGGGTTCCGGCCTGGGACTGCTGCGCTCGGACGAGAAGACCACCGCGCCGCGCTCGCTCAGGACGCTGGCAGCGCACGAGTTGCCGCAGTCGGGATCGGTCGACGCGCTGATCCTGACCAAGACCAATTCGCGCTCGACCGTGCACCGTCCCGGTTACATGGACTACATCGGCGTGCTGACCTTCGACGAGGATGGCACTCCGGTGGGCGAGCAGCGCTTTCTGGGCCTGTACACCTCGGCCGCCTACAACCGGCGGCCGTGGGACATCCCGCTGGTGCGCCAGCGCTTCGACTACGTGATGTGGAAATCCGGGTTGCCGCCAGACGGCCACAGCGGCAAGGCGCTCAAGCACATCCTGGAGACGCTGCCACGCGACGAGCTCTTCCAGGCCAGCGAAGACGAGCTCTACCGGATCGCCATGGGCATCCTGGGCCTGCAGGAGCGCAGCAAGACCAAGCTGTTCCTGCGCCGCGACCGCTACGGCCGGTTCTTCTCGTGCATCGCCTACATCCCGCGCGACCGCTTCAATACCGACGTGCGCCTGCGCATCGAGGCCATGCTCAAGGAGGCGCTCAAGGGCGAGCGCCTGGACACCAACGTGCAGATCTCCGACTCGCCGTTGGCGCAGCTGCACCTGATCGTGCGTCCGCGGCCCGGCGAGAGCGTGGACGTGGACCTCGCGGACCTGGAAGCGCGGCTGGCGCAGATCGTGCGCAACTGGCATGACGAGCTGACCGAGATCCTGGTCCAGACGCACGGCGAGGAGCGCGGCACCAAGCTGGCCAAGCGCTACGGACGCGCCCTGCCGCCGGGCTACATCGAGGAGGTCACGCCGCTGGTCGCCGCCGACGACGTCGAGCACGCAGCCGCCCTGACCGGACCCCGGGACCTGGGGCTGAGCCTGACCCGACCGGCCCGCGACAGCGGCCAACTCCGCTTCAAGCTGTTCCGCTCCGGGAGCCCGATCCCGCTGTCAGACGCGCTGCCGATGATGGAGAACATGGGCCTGCGCGTGCTCTCCGAGCACCCGTACGAAATGAAGCTCGAGGACGCAACCGTCTTCATCCAGGACTTCGAGATCGTGCTGGTGGACGGGACCGAGGTCGACGTCGACGCCATCCGCGACAGCTTCGAACGCGCTTTCGAGCAGATCTGGCGCGGACAGGCCGAAAGCGACGGGTTCAACCGGCTGATCATGACCGCGCAGCTGGGCTGGAGGCAGGTGGCGATGCTGCGCGCCTGCTGCAAGTACCTGCTGCAGACCGGCGTGCCGTTCTCGCAGACCTACATGGAGGAGACGCTGGCCTCCTACCCGCTGGTCTCGCGGCTGCTGGTGGACCTTTTCGAGACGCGCTTCGACCCGGCGCGCGAAGCTGGCGACGATGCGACGACACACGCCGATGGGGCACTGGAGTCGCTGCGGCTGGCCGCGCGCAGCGCCGGCGCCGGCGATCGCTACGACGAACTGCTGCAGTCGCTCGTGGAGAGCCGAGATGCCGTGCGCATGGAGCAGACCGAACGCTGCGTGCGTGCGATCTACGAGGTGCTCGACCGCGTGGTCAGCCTCGACGAGGACCGGATCCTGCGCAGCTTCATGGCCGTGATACGCGCCACGTTGCGGACCAGCTACTACCAGTACCGCGACGGTTGCGAACGCGATTACGTGAGCTACAAGCTGGACCCGGCGCGCGTGCCCGACCTGCCGCGGCCGCGCCCGTTCCGCGAGATCTTCGTGTACGGTCCGCGCGTGGAGGGCGTGCACCTTCGGTTCGGCCCGGTCGCGCGCGGCGGACTTCGCTGGTCGGACCGGCGCGAGGATTTCCGCACCGAGGTGCTGGGCCTGGTCAAGGCGCAGATGGTCAAGAACACCGTGATCGTACCGGTCGGTGCCAAGGGCGGCTTCTTCGTCAAGCACCCGCCGGCCGGTGGCGACCGCGATGCGCTGTTGGCCGAAGGCGTCGCGTGCTACCGGATGTTCATCAACGGCCTGCTCGCGATCACCGACAACCTGGTCGAGGGGCAGGTGGCACACCCGGACAATGTGGTTCGCCACGACGCCGACGACCCGTACCTGGTGGTGGCCGCAGACAAGGGCACGGCGAGCTTTTCGGACATCGCCAACGCGGTGGCCCTGGAGCACGACTTCTGGCTGGGCGATGCCTTCGCCTCCGGTGGCTCGCACGGCTACGACCACAAGCGGATGGGCATTACCGCCAAGGGCGCCTGGGAGTCAGTCAAGCGCCATTTCCGCGCGATCGGCCGCGACTGCCAGAGCCAGGACTTCACCTGTGCGGGTATCGGCGACATGTCCGGCGACGTGTTCGGAAACGGCATGCTGCTGTCGCGCCACATCCGCCTGGTGGCGGCCTTCGACCACCGCCACATCTTCATCGACCCGAACCCCTCGGCCGCCACCGGCCATGCCGAGCGCGAGCGCCTGTTCGCCCTGCCGCGCTCGAGCTGGGAGGACTACGACCGCGCGCTGATCTCCGAGGGCGGCGGCGTGTGGCCGCGCAGTGCCAAGTCGATCCCGGTGTCGCCGCAGGCGCGCAAGGCCCTGGGCATCGATGCCGAGGTCGAGGCGATGCCACCCAACGAGCTGGTCAGCGCGATCCTGAAGTCGCCGGTGGACCTGTTCTGGAACGGCGGCATCGGCACCTACGTGAAGGCCAGCGACGAGACCCATGCCGACGTGGGCGACCGCGCCAACAACCTGTTGCGCGTGGATGGCCGCGACCTGCGCTGCAAGATCGTGGGCGAGGGCGGCAACCTGGGGCTGACCCAGAAGGGCCGCATCGAGGCCGCCCTGCACGGCGTGCTGCTCAACACCGACTTCATCGACAACTCCGCAGGCGTCGACACCTCCGACCACGAAGTCAACATCAAGATCCTGCTCAACGATCCGCACCAGCGCGGTGAGCTGTCCTTCGACGAGCGCAACGCGCTGCTTGCCGAGATGACCGGCGATGTCGAGCAGCTGGTGCTGCTGGACAACTACCGCCAGAACCAGGCGATCAGCCTGATGGAGCGCATGAGTCTTACGCGGCTGGGCTCCAAGCAGCACTTCGTCCGCACCCTGGAGACGCAGGGCCTGCTGGACCGGCAGCTCGAGTTCCTGCCCAGCGAGTCGGAGTTCGCCGAGCGCAAGTCGCGCGGCCAGGGCCTGACCCGGCCCGAGCTTTCGATCCTGCTTTCGTACGCCAAGCTGGTGATCTTCCAGCAGCTGATGGAGTCCGACGTACCGGAAGACCCGTACCTGTCCAAGGAGCTGGTGCGCTATTTCCCGGAGCGCCTGCACGAGCGCTACGCCACGGACATGGAGCGCCACCGTCTGCGTCGCGAGATCATCGCCACGGCGGTGACCAACTCGATCGTCAACCGCATGGGCGCCACCTTCATGCTGCGCATGCAGGAGGATACCGGGCGCCCGCCGTCCCAGATCGCCAAGGCCTACTCGATCGCCCGGGAGTTGCTGGACGCGCGCGGGCTCTGGGCCGAGATCGACGGCCGCGACCTGGAGGTGCCCGAACCGGCCCAGATCGACGCCCTGCTGCGCATCTGGAACCTGCTGCGGCACATGACCCGCTGGCTGCTCAACCGCCCCGGAGACCGGTTCGACATCGCCAGCGCCGTGGAGCGCTACCTCCCCGGCGTCGAGAAACTGCGGGCGGCGCTGCCGGGCGTGCTGTTCGGCAGCGAGCGCGACGATTACGCGGAGGACCGTGCCAGCTGGATGGACGTGGGCGTCCCGCAGCCGCTGGCCGAGGAGCTGGCGGCGCTTCCGTTCCTGCTCTCGGCACTGGACATCGTCGATGTCGCCACGCAGACCGGCCGTGCGGTCGAGGACGTTGCCCGCGTCTACTTCGAACTGGGCGAGGTGCTGCATCTGAAGTGGCTGCTGCAGCGCATCGAGGAGCTGCCCGTGGAGGGACGCTGGCACGCCCACGCACGCGGCGTGATGCGCGACGAGCTGCAGTCGCAGCAGAGCGTGCTGGTGGGACAGCTGCTCGGTGGCCAGGGACCGGTCGGCGAGCTGGTCGCGACCTGGCTGGCGCGCGAGGATGCCTCGCTGCGGTTCACCCAGCAGATGTTCGCCGACATGCGAAGCCAGCGGTCCATGGATTACCCGACCGTCTCGGTCGCGGTCCGCCGGCTGGCCCAGCTTGCTGCAGCAGGCATCATCGGCTGAGATCCGGCGAGGCAGGCGTCTCCTCCGGAAGCGCGAGCGCGGTGCTTTGACCGCAACCGGCTATCATCGGTGCATGCTCACCGGAAACCACCGATGAAAGCCGACCGCATCGCCTTCGTCGCAAGCCGCACGCCGCAGGGCGAGGACGCGCTCCGGGCGCTGACGGCCGAGCACGGCCAGTGCGGAGTCGAGGACGCCGACGTCATCGTCACGCTCGGCGGCGACGGTTTCATGCTGCAGACGCTGCACCGGCACGGCAGGCTCGGGCTGCCGGTGTACGGGATGAAGCTCGGCACGGTCGGCTTCCTGATGAACCAGTACCGGCCCGAGCAGCTGCGCGAACGCATCGAGGCGGCGCTCCCGGCAGTGCTGCACCCGCTGGAGATGTCGGCGCATTCGGACGCCGGCACCACGGTGCAGGCACTGGCATTCAACGAGGTCTCGCTGCTGCGCCAGACCAAGCAGGCGGCCAAGATCGCGGTTTACCTCAATGGCGAGAAGCGCATGGAGGAACTGGTGTGCGACGGCGTGCTGCTGTCCACGCCGGCCGGCAGCACCGCCTACAACCTGTCCGCCCACGGTCCGATCCTGCCGCTGGATTCGCACACCCTGGCGCTCACGCCGATCAGTCCGTTCCGGCCGCGGCGCTGGCGCGGCGCCATCGTGCGCGCCGAAACCCGGGTGCGTTTCGAGATCCTGGATCCCTACAAGCGGCCGGTCAGCGCCACGGCCGATTCCTCGGAGGTGCGCGACGTGGTGGACGTGGAGATCCGCGAGTCGCCCGAGGTGACCGTCACGATGCTGTTCGATCCCGAGCACAGCCTGGAAGAGCGGATCCTGACCGAGCAGTTCACGGCATGATCGATGCCCATTCGGAAACGAGCGTCGGCGACGACCGCCTCGTGGTGGCGATCTCCTCGCGTGCGCTGTTCGACCTGGAACAGAGCCATGCGCTGTTCGAACGTGACGGCCTGGAGGCGTACGCGGCCTTCCAGCGCGACCACGAGGACGACGTGCTCTCGCCCGGGATCGCCTTTCCGCTGGTCCGCAAGCTGCTGGCGCTCAATGCCAACAGCAAGTCCGGGGTGCCGCGCGTCGAGGTGATCCTGCTCTCGCGAAATTCCAGCGATACGGGCCTGCGCATCTTCAACTCGATCGAGCGCCACCGGCTGGAGATCGTGCGGGCGGCCTTCACCGGGGGCGCAGCGCCGTTCCCGTACATCCGTCCTTTCAGCGCCGACCTGTTCCTGTCCGCCCACGCCGAGGACGTGCGCAACGCCCTGAGTGCCGGCGTGGCCGCGGCAACCATCCTGCCGTCGAAGGCGCCAAGCCGGCCCTCGGACGAGCTGCGCATCGCCTTCGACGGCGATGCGGTGATCTTCAGCGACGAGTCCGAACGGGTCAGCGAGGAGCAGGGGCTGGACGCCTTCAGCCGCGCCGAGCTCGAGCGCGCGCAGGAGCCGCTGACTGCCGGCCCGTTCCGCGGCTTCCTGACCGCCCTGCACAGGATCCAGTCGGCATTCCCGGTCGACGCCGCGCCGATCCGGACCGCCCTGGTGACCGCGCGTTCGGCGCCCGCCCACAAGCGCGTGATCCTGACCCTGCGACGCTGGGGTGTGCGCGTGGACGAGGCGCTGTTCCTGGGCGGGCGCCCCAAGGGCCCGTTCCTGGAGGCCTTCGGGGCCGACATCTTCTTCGACGATTCCACGGAGAACGTCGAGTCCGCGCGCCTGCACGTGGCGACCGGTCACGTGCCGCGGTCGGACCCGTGATCGAATGCGGGCCGACCGGTCGACCCCCGACGATTGACTCCATGCCGGGCTTCATCGTCGCCATCTACCTGATCGTCATCGGCCTGCTGGGCCTGGTCGGCGCAGGCGGTGCCAGCGTGTTCTGAGGCGCACAAAAAACCCCGACCGCGAACGGTCGGGGTTCTGTGGTTGGTGGAGGCGGCGGGAATCGAACCCGCGTCCGAAGGCACTCCATCCCCGGATCTACATGCTTAGCTCGCCGTTCGGTCTCATCCCGCGGCAACACGACGTGCGAGGCACACCGCGGGACCAGCCTGTTTTGGGTTGACCGCGGCTGACAGGCAGCCACCGCGGCGGTCCCGTGATGATGACCCTACACCGCCGAGCACGGGCACAGGAGCGGTTCGGGGCTAGGCCTTAAGCGGCCAGTGCGTAGACGTCGTCGTTGGCGTCTGATTTTTTGCCGCTGGATTAACGAGGAAAGCAGCCCCCTCGGCATGCACCAGGCGATTTCGCTACCCCCGTCGAAGCCAGGTCGCCCCCGGGAGCCGATACGCTCGGTCGAGGCAGTATATGGGATCGAAGCGGCGGCGTCGCAAGGCTTCGGCAACGCGTTCAGCAGCGGTTGTTGCGCTGCCGTTCCCCGATCGCGGGCAACGCCCGCTCCTACGAGTTTCCGGCGGAGCGGCGTGGGAGCGGCCCATGGCCGCGATCGGGGTGCGCCCGGGCGCTCAGGCGTTCGGATTGTGCCGCCGCATCACCCGCGCCTTGTCGCGCTCCCAGTCCCGGTCCTTGATCGCCGCGCGCTTGTCGTGGGCCTGCTTGCCCTTGGCCAGCGCCAGCTCCACCTTGACCTTGTTCTTCTTCCAGTACATTGCGGTCGGGATCAGCGTGAGCCCCTCGCGCTCGACCGAGCCGACCAGGCGGTCGATCTCGGCCCGGTGCAGCAGCAGCTTGCGGGTGCGGCGGTCGTCGGCGACCACGTGCGTGGAAGCCGTCGGCAGCGGCGTGATCTGGGCGCCGAACAGGTAGATCTGCCCGTTGCGCACGATCGCATAACTGTCGGCGAAGGCGATCCGGCCCTCGCGCAGGGACTTCACCTCCCAGCCCTGCAGCGCGATGCCGGCCTCGAAGCGATCGAGCAGGTGGTACTCGTGGCGGGCGCGCTTGTTCAGCGCGATCGTCGATCCGCTATCCTTGCCGGCGGCTTTCTTGGCCATGTCCCATCCTTCCTTCCTGGTCCGATTGTCGCCGATCGACCCTTGAGGGCCAATCGGCGAGGCTGTGCAGACATGACGGCAATCCACCGCAGCGCACTGGTCGCCCGGCCCGCGGGGCGGCTGTATGCGCTGGTCAACGACGTGGAGTCCTACCCGCGCCGCTTCGCCTGGTGCGACGCGGCCCGGGTGCTGGAGCAGGCCCCGGACCTGCAGGTGGCGCGCCTGACCGTGCGTGCCGGCGCCGTGACGACGACCTTCACCACGCGCAACCGGCTGGAGCCGGGCCGGCGCATCGGGCTGGAACTGGTGGACGGCCCCTTCAAACGTCTGCAGGGGCAGTGGAGCTTCATCGCGCTCTCGGCCGGGGCCTGCAAGGTCACCCTGGATCTCGAGTTCGAAATGGCGGGGATGCTGGACCCGGTGCTCGCGGTCGGCTTCCGCGGGCTCGCAGACCGCATGGTCGACGATTTCTGCCGGGCGGCGCGCGGCGATGACGACTGAGGAACGGATCCGGGTCGAGGTCGTCTACGCGCTGCCGCAGCGGTCTTGGCGCATCGAGCTGGAATTGCCGGCCGGCGCCACCGTGGCCGATGCCTTGGCCGCCGCGGACCTGCAGGCGCGGATTCCCGGCGCGCGGATCGATCCGGAGCGGCTGGCCATCTTCGCCCGGAGCGTGACTGAGGAGCAGCCGTTGTCCGACGGCGACCGCATCGAAGTGCTGCGGCCGCTGCAATGCGATCCGAAAGAGGTCCGGCGCCGGCGGGCCCGCGGCGAGACTTGAGGACGGTCTGATCCAGTCCATCCTGGACTCGATCAGACTCGCCGAGTCCGGCACATGTCCGGACTGGGCTCCGCCGGATCACGCACTGGCGTGCGTGATCCGCGGGCGCGCCATCCATGGCGCGCGAACCTCTTAATTTGTCCAGAGTCTCGCTAACAGGCTGCTGACCTGGCGCGTCAGCCGCCGCGCCGCTTGTCCTTGTCGCGCGGCAGGTTGCCGTAGCGGCGCATCTCGCGCATCAGCTGCTCGTCCTGTTCCTCGAAATAGTCGCCTTCAAAGCGCTGCAGGACATCGTTCTCGAAATACAGGGTCAGGTTCTTGACCTCGGTTTCGCTGCCGCGGCGGCTGGCCGTGGCCACGTAATCCCAACGGTCCTGGTGGAACGGATCCCGGACCGAGGGCGTGCCCAGCAGCAGCTCGACCTGGCGCTTGGACATGCCCGGCTCGAGCTTCTCGACATCGGCCGCTTCCAGCAGCGAACCCTGGTGGACGTCCACCTTGTAGACGGCGCCGCAGCCGGCGACCAGCAGGGCGGAAAGCAGCGTGGTGGCGATCTTGCGCATGGCTCGCTGTCACGGATTGGGCAGGGGCCGGATGATACACTAGCGCTCCGCAGCGGGCCGCTGAACGGAGCGTGCCGGGCGTCCTTGCGCCCATGCGGCGCAGCCCGGAATCCTGGAGCTTCCGTTGCGCCGGCCGGGGCCCGGGTGCGACCCGATCCATCCCGGACCCGCCGGAGCCCGCGCGCGGGTCGGGAACGGGCACTGCGGGCCCGCGGCAGGCAACGTGAACAGGCGGTGTGGTGCCGCCGGCGCACCGAGGAAGCGTGCATGGAATCGCAAGAGCTGCGCAAGGTCGGTCTGAAGGTCACCCATCCGCGCATGCGGATCCTGGAGATCCTCGAGACGCATAGCCCGCGCCACATGACTGCCGAAGACATCTACCGGCACCTGCTCGAGCACGACGAGGAGATCGGCCTGGCAACCGTGTACCGCGTGCTCACGCAGTTCGAGGCCGCGGGCCTGGTCATCAAACACAACTTCGAGGGCGGCCAGGCCGTCTACGAGTTCGACCGCGGCAAGCACCACGACCACATGGTCGACATCGAGAGCGGCAAGGTCGTGGAGTTCGTCAGCGAGGAGATCGAACGCCTGCAGCACGAGATCGCCGAGCGCCACGGCTACGAGCTCGAGGACCACAGCCTGGTGCTGTACGTGCGGCCCAAGCGCAAGAAGGACTGAGCCCATGCCCGCGCGCGACCTCGCATGGCTGCCGTGTGCGGCGGCCCTGGTTCTGGGCTGCGGCCGGGCGCTTGCCGCCGGAGACGGTCACAGCGACGGGGACTTTCCACCGGACTTCGACCCCGCCGAAATCACGTGCGCTGCCTAGAATCACGGGCATGAATCCCATCTCGACGCCGGTTGCCGAGCGCCTGTGCAGGTTGTCTCTGGCGCTGGCCTGTCTGACCCTCGCAGGGGTGGCCACGGCGCGCCAGGCCGGTGAGCCGCGCAGCTGGTCCTTGCCGGACCGACGGATGTCCGCGCCCGTGGTCATCGAGCTCGAACCGTTGGACCCGGCAGCACTGCTCGCCGAGGATGCACAGGTGGCGGCATTGGGCAAGGGCGGCGCTGCGCTGCGGTTTGCTGTGGCGCGCCCGACTGCCGTCACCCTCCACGACGGGGGCGCGTGGACCGCGCTGGCCGACGGCGGGATGATCTGGCAGACGCGCCTGCGGGTGCCCGGCGCCACCGACCTGAACTTCGTGTTGTCCGCCACGGTGCTTCCCCGCGGCGCGACCGTGCACTTCTTTTCCAGCTCCGAACGCTACTACCAGGGGCCGTACACCGCGCGCGACCTCAATCCCGAAGGGCGCCTGTGGTCACCGGTCGTGCCCGGCGCGGAGGCCGTCGTCGAGCTGTACCTGCCGCCGGACAGCGACCCGGCGCAGCTGGCAGTGCCCACGGTCAACGGCGGCTACCGCGACCTGTTCGCCCGCAAGGGCGGCCCGGTGCTCAAACAGGGCACGTGCAACATCGACGTGGTGTGTCCGCAGGGCGACCCGTACCGCGACCCGATCCGCAGTGTCGCGGCCTACTCGCTGGGTGGAAATATCCTGTGCACCGGCACGCTGATGATGGACGCGCTGGCCTCGTTCCGGCCCTGGTTTCTGACCGCGGCCCACTGCGGCATCGACAACGAGGCCGATGCGGACAGCATCGTCGTGTACTGGAATTTCGAGTCGCCGACCTGCGGCGCACTGTCCGGCGGATCGCTGGATCAGAACCAGGCCGGCGCGGCGTTCCGCGCGCAGCGCGACGACGTCGACATGAGCCTGGTCGAACTCGACAGCGCACCGGACCCGGCGTTCAATGTCCACTACTCGGGTTGGGACCGGTCCGGCTCGGCACCGGGCGCCAGCGTGCACATCCACCACCCCGGCGGCGACGAGAAGGCGATCAGCTTCAACGACGATCCGCTGACCTCGACCGAAAGCTGCATCGTGCGCGGCAATCCGCCAGCGGACACGCACTGGCTGATCGACGACTACGAGGCCGGGACCACCGAGCCTGGTTCCTCCGGCTCGGGCGTGTGGACGCCCGCGCCGCAGTCGCGGCTGGTCGGGTTCCTGTCCGGCGGCACGGCGTCGTGCAGCCTGACCACGGGATTCGACTGCTACGGCAAGTTCTCGGTCGCGTGGGAGGGAAGCTCGGCTGCGACGCGGCTGCGCGACTGGCTCGGTGGCGGTCTGGTGCAGCCGCCGCAGACGGTCGACGGGTCCGACCCTCCAATGGCGACCTTCTCCGACGGCTTCGAGTCGCCCTGAGGTCCGCGCCAGGCCTCGCGCTCAGGGCGCCTGCGCGCTTTCGAGCATCTGCCTGGCGTGCGCCCGCGTACGCGAGGTGATCTCGATACCGCCGAGCATGCGCGCCAGTTCCTCCACCCGGGCACGTCCGTCCAGCGCATCGATCCGGTTTCGCGTGGCCCCGCCGTCGGTGCTCTTGCGCACGCACAGGTGCCCGTGGCCCTGCGCGGCCACCTGCGGCAGGTGGGTGACGCACAGGACCTGGCGTCGCTCGCCGAGCGCGCGCAGCTTCTGGCCGACGACCTCGGCCACGGCGCCGCCGATGCCGGCGTCGACCTCGTCGAAGACCATCGAGGGGACCTCGTCCAGGCCCAGCGCGGCGACCTCGATGGCCAGCGCGATGCGCGAGAGCTCGCCGCCCGAGGCGACCTTGCGCAGTGGCCGAGGTGGAGCGCCCGGATTGGCGGCGACCAGGAATTCGACGCGCTCGGCGCCGTTCGGATCGGGCTGCCGCGGGTCCAGATGCTCGATCGCCGGCTCGAAGCGGCCGCCGCCCATGCCCAGCTCCGCCATCAGTGAAGTCACGGCTGAGCCCAGGTTCGCGGCGGCGATCTCGCGCGCGCGGCCCAGCGCCGCGGCTGCATCCTGCCATTGCCGCTGCACCCGTGCGGACTGCGTACGAAGCGCGGCGATGCGCTCGCCGGCGCTGCCGAGCGCATCGAGTTCCCCGGCCAGTGCCGCGCGCTTGTCTGCCAGTTCCTCGAGCCGGACCCGGTGCTTGCGTGCCAGGTCGTGCAGGCGCGTGAGCCGTGCCTCCAGCTCCGCCAGCGACTGCGGGTCCAGGTCGAGGCCGTCGCGCACCCGTTCGACCGAGGCCGCCGCCTCGTCGAGCTGGATGCGCGCGCTCTCGAGCAGGTCCAGGGCTTCGGCCAGGCGGGGCTCGTCGGCAACCAGCCCGGACAGTTCGATCCGCAGCGCGGACAAGACGGCGACCGGTGCCGGGGCCTCGTCGCTGCCGAGCACGGCCAGCGCGCGCTCGCAGCCGGCGATCAGCGTGGCGGCGTTGGCGTGGCGACGATGCTCGGCCTCCAGCTCGGCGATGCTCGCCGGATCCAGGGCCTCGGCATCGAGTTCGGCCAACTGGTGGCGCAGCCAGTCGATGCGCGCGGCCGCATCCTCGCCACCGGTGAGCTGCTGCAGCTCGCGTTCCAGCGCCCGCCAGTCCCCGGCCAGGCTGCGGACGCGCTGCAGCTCGCCGGCGTGGGCGCCGAAGGCGTCGAGCAGCTCCAGCTGGTGACCGCGCTCGAGCAGCAGCTGGTGCTCGTGCTGGCCGTGGATCCCGACCAGCAGGCGCCCGAGCTCGGCAAGCTGGCCGATCGTCGCCGGCCGGCCGTTGATCCAGGCGCGAGAGCCGCCCTCGGCGGCGATCACGCGTCGCAGCTGGCACTGGCTGCCGTCCTCGAGCATCTGCTCGCGCAGCCAGGCAAGGGCCGCGGCAGGGTCCTGCAGTTCGAAGCGGGCGGCCAGTTCGGCACGCGCGGCGCCATGGCGCACCATGCCCGCGTCGGCCCGGGTGCCGGTGAGCTGCATCAGCGCGTCCACCAGCAGCGACTTGCCCGCCCCGGTTTCGCCCGAGACCGCGGTCATGCCGGGGCCGAGCGAGACCTCGATCTCCTCGACGATCGCGAAGTCCTTGACGTAAAGAGAGGCGAGCATGGTCCGGCGCGCGCGGGGGCGACGAAAGCTAGCACGGGGCCGATGGCGCGCCAACAGGTGGGCGGAGCGACCCGCGCGGGATGGGCGCGTTGCGCGTGCAGGCAGCAAGCTGCGGGGCACCGTGCGCGGGCCGCGCCGCGGCGACTTGCGCCGGGAGCCGGTCGGACTTATCTATGCACCATGCCCGATCCCCGCACCCCGTCCCTGCAGCTCGATGCCCGCGCCCGGCGGCTGCTGCGCACGCTCATCGCGCAGTACATCCGCGACGGCCAGCCGGTGGGCTCGCGCACGCTGGCCAGGCAGTCGGGGCTGGACGTGAGCCCGGCCACCATCCGCAACGTGATGGCGGACCTGGAAGAGATCGGACTGGTGGCGGCACCGCATACCTCGGCGGGGCGGGTACCGACCGCTCAGGGCTACCGGATGTTCGTCGATTCGCTGCTGCAGGTGCAGCCGCTGGACAGCGCCGAGATCGACCGCCTGCGCCGGCACCTTCCCAGCGGCGCGGGCACGCAGGGGCTGCTCAGCAATGCCTCGGAGCTGCTCTCGGCCATGAGCCACTTCGTCGGACTGGTGACGGTGCCCAAGCGCGACCAGTTCGCGCTGCGCCACATCGACTTCGTGGCGCTGGACGCGCGCCGCGTGCTGGTCATCCTCGTATTCACGGACAACGAAGTGCAGAACCGCGTCATCCACGTTGCACGCGAATATGCGCCCGCGGAGCTCGAACGCGCCGCCAACTACCTGAACCGCAACCTGACCGGCCGCCCGCTGCCGGAAATCCGGGCGCAGCTGCTCAGGGAGCTCAAGGAGGCGCGCGCGGCGATGGAGCAGGGCCTCTCGGTGGCCGTGGACCTGGCCGAGCGCGCCTTCGAGGCGCCCTCGAGCGTGGATGTGATGGTCACCGGGCAGACCCGGCTGATGGAGGTCAGCGACCTGTCCGATCTGGACCGTCTGCGCGAGCTGTTCGAAGCCTTTTCGCGCAAGCGCGAGCTGCTGGACCTGCTGGAGGGCTGCATCGGTGCGCAGGGCGTGCGCCTGTTCATCGGCGAGGAGTCAGGCCTGGCGCCGCTGGACCAGTGCTCGGTGGTCACCGCGCCCTACGGCGCCGAGGGCCAGGTGCTGGGCGTGATCGGCGTGATCGGGCCTACCCGCATGGCCTACGAGAAAGTCATCCCGATGGTGCAGGCCACCGCCGACCTGCTCGGCGCGGCCTTGAAGTCCGGGCGCTGATCCCCACCTGTGCCCTCGACGCCGGCGCCGCGAGCGCCGGCCACGCCCGTTTCCATTGCCGCGGAGTTCCGATGCAAGCCAAGCAGATCATCACCGAGGACGGCGCCCAGCCCCAGACCCCGGACAGCGAAGAGGTCTCCGGCGAGGTCGACGCCCAGATCGCGGAACTTGAACGGGAGCTGGCGATGCTCAAGGAGGATCGGCTGCGCGAGCGCGCCGAGATCGAGAACCAGCGCCGCCGCGTTGCCCGCGAAGCCGAACAGGTGCGCCGCTTCGCCAACGAGCGCCTGCTCGGCGACCTGCTGCCGGTGATCGACAGCCTCGAACGTGCGCTGGAGTCCGACGGCGAGGACGCGCACGTGCGCCAGGGCGTCGAGCTCACGCTCAAGCAGCTGCTCAAGGTCGCCGCCGACCACGGACTGGCATCGATCGACCCCGCCGGCCAGCCGTTCGATCCCGAGCGCCACCAGGCCATGAGCACGATCGAATCCGACGCGCCGGCCGGCACCGTGGTGCAGGTCTACCAGAAGGGCTGGCTGCTGAACGACCGGCTGCTGCGGCCGGCGCTGGTGGTGGTGGCGAAGTAGGGGTGGGCTCTGGCAGCCCGATCGCGGCCGTGCGCTGCTCCCGCAATGCTTCGATGTGGCCCCGCCGGGGAAGTGTGGGAGCGGCCCATGGCCGCGATCGAGGTGCCGGGCGGTTCCGGACGGCCGGACGCTTGAAACCCGCCGTCCGCCCCCCCACATAGCCCCCAGCTACGGCCACACGGCCGTTC
>DASRZM010000111.1:0-26896 GCA_035686365.1 Lysobacteraceae bacterium
AGGAGCGGCCGTTGGCCGCGAAATGTCGATCGTCGCGCTTTGCAGGAGCGGCCATTGGCCGCGATCGAACGCAGCGCAATCACCCACCCGCCCCGAGGCAAGTGCCGGGGGCCGGTAGCGCTTGCCGGGACGTTGGCGACATGGATGTCGCCAAAGAGCCCCCATGGACGGGTTCACGGCGATCCCGGCAAGCGCTACCGGACCCCGGCACGTCCTACGAAGACGCGATCCCCACAGGCAACGCGCATCCACGCGGCGGATGTCGTGGATGACTCGCCACGGGTGGACTCACTGCGTCCACGGGTCAGCGTTGCCGGATTGCGAGCCGCCTCCGAAGGCGGAATCCCCACCGGCAACGCCACGGCAAAACCGGAATTCACCGCAACACGATTCCCCCGAGCAGCAACACGCATCGGCCACGTCAGATGATGCGCAAGGTGATCGCCTTCAGGACGGCGCGCGTGCGGTCGCGGGCGTCGAGCTTGGCCAGGATCTCCGAGACGTAGTTCTTGACCGTGCCCTCGGCCAGGTGCACCGAGCGCGCGATCTCCTTGTTGGAGTAGCCGCCCGCCATCAACCGCAGGATCGCCACCTCGCGCTCGTTGAAGGTGCCGGTCGGCGGCGCCTCCTCGCGCCAGGCGAAGCGGCCGCGCACCGGGTCGATCGACACCGGCTGCAGCAGCGCATGGCCGGCGGCGACCTGTTCGATGGCCTCGCGCAGATCCTCGGGCGAGGCGTCCTTGAGCAGGAATCCCTGGGCGCCGGCCTCGACCGCGCGCAGCAGCAGCGCGCTGTCGTCGAAGGTGGTGAGCAGGATCACCGGCGTGCGGTTGCCGCGGCGGCGCAGCTCGACCAGCGCCGCGATGCCATCGAGCCGCGGCATGCGGATGTCCGAGACCACCACGTCCACGCCGGCGCGCTCGCGCTCGAGTGCATCCACCAGCGCCTGCCCGTCCTCGGCCTCGACCGCGATGTGGATGCCCAGGTCGCGCAGCAGCGCGCGCAGGCCCTCGCGGACCAGCGCCTGGTCGTCGGCCAGTGCAATGCGGATCATCGCGAGAGCCTCCTTGACGCTGACTTGAGGATACGCAGGCTAGCCAGTTCCGGCAGGCACCGTAGCGCGCACGCGCACGCCGTCGCCCGGGCGCGCATCCACCTGCAGCGTGCCGTCGACGGCCTCGAGCCGCTCGCGCATGCCGGCCAGTCCGAGGCCGGGCTGCAGGTCGCGGGCGCCGCGGCCATCGTCGCGCACCGTCAGCACGATGCGCTCGTGCTCGTTGCACACCGAGATCCAGACATTGCGCGCCTGGGCATGGCGCGCGGCATTGGTCAGCGCCTCCTGGGCCGCGCGCAGCAGGGCTTCGGCGGCAGCGATGGAGTCGGGCCGCGCGTCGGGCGCCACTTCCACGTGCACGCGCGGATCCGGCAACGGCGCCGCGAGTTGCGCGATCGCGCTGGACAGGTCGATGCCGCCGTGCGCGCGCAGCGCCCGCACCACGCCGCGGATGTCGTCGAGCAGCTCCTGGACCAGTTGCGCCGAGGTCCGGACCGCCGCACTGGCGGCCAGCGCCGGGTCGCGCTGCAAGGTGGCGAGATTGAGCTTCAATGCAGTGAGCTTGTGCCCGGCCACGTCGTGCAGTTCGCGCGACAGGCGCAGCCGTTCGGAGTCGCGCGCGCCCTCCTCCAGCAGCGAGCGCGTGGCCAGCAGTTCGGCGTTGACCGCGCGCAGGTCCTGTGTCATCGCCTCGGCGCGGGCGGTGGCGCGCATCACCAGCGCCGCGAACACCTGGAAGCTGCCGAACGCGGCCGTGGCGATCAGGATGTAGTTCCAGCCTGCCTGCCATAACTCGCGCATCACCCACACCAGGCCGGCATTGACCGCCACCAGCGCCAGCGCCAGCGCGCGCGGACCCAGGCGGGCGGCCAGGCTGGCCGAGAGCAGCACCAGCAAAATCGGCGCCGCCCCGCTCGGGCCCAGCGCGATCACCGTGAAAGCGGCCGCCGCCATCAGCGCCGTCAGCACCGCGTAGCGCAGGCCATGGCAACGTCCGGACAGCCCCACCAGGGTCACGAAGGCGGCCAGAAACACGACCATCGCCACGCGCGCGAGCAGCAGCCGTCCGCCGTCGAGCCCGCCCAGGGTCGCCAGCCACACCGCGGCCCAGGCGATGTAGGCGGCGATCGCCAGCGGCGAGCTGGCCTCGCGCAGGAAGGTGCGCCACGGATCGGACATGCGGCGAGCATGGCCAGCGACGCAGCGCGACACAAGCGCCCGGATGCAATCGGTGACTTCCGGCACCCGCGATCGATGACCGCGGGCACCTGCCCGCGGTGGCCCGCGACCGGACACTGTCGGTGTCGCCGCAAGGAGGAAGACCGCCATGGACAGCTACCCGTTCGCCCTGGGCCTGCATCTGCTTGCCGGCACCTCGGCGCTGCTCAGCTTCTGGTTCAATGCCGCCCTGCGCAAGGGCACCCCGCTGCACCGGCGAGTCGGTCAGGTCTACCTGCTGTCGATGCTCGGGGTGATCGTCTCGGGCGTGCCGCTGGCCCATGCCCTGATCGGCCGCGGCCATCCGCTGAGCGCGATGTTCCTGGGCTACCTGATCGTGCTGGTCAGCCAGGCCTGCTGGAACGCCTGGCGCGCGATCCGCGAACGGGCCCGGCCAGAGCGCTACTTCGGCGCCGCCTACTGGTCGCTGACCGCGATCGCCTGTGTTGCGGGCATCGGCATGATCGTGCTGGGCGTGCAGGTCGGCGCCACCTTGTTCATCGTGTTCGGCAGCATCGGCGTGGTCTCGGTGCCGATCGCCTGGGCGTCGTGGCGCGCGCGCGCGAACCCGCGCTGGTGGATCCGCGAGCACTATGGCGCGATCGTCGGTTGCGGCGTGGCCACCCACATCGCCTTCCTGGGCATCGGACTGCGCCGGCTGCTGCCGGGCTTCGATCCCGGCGCGCTGCAGGCGCTGGCCTGGTTCGGGCCGCTGGGGGCGGCGGTGCTGGCGGCGTGGTGGCTGAACCGGCGCTACGGGCGCGCAGGTCTTTATCGCCCCAAGCCCGCACCGGTGGGCGGTGCCCCGGCGTCCGCAACCATGCGCGGCACCGCGTGACCGAAGTTCACAATCTTCGGAGCCGGTCCGCGGACGTCGTGTCCGCCGCCGCGCAGAAGGGGACCAAAGGCGATTACGCTGGCCCTCAAATGCGCTGAAGCGATGGTGGTTCGTAGCTGAGCTTTCGCTCGCCTCGGCGATTGGCCCAGAACCTGCATTCCCCTCCGCAACGAGGCTCCATGCCTCCCGGAGGCTGCCATGTCCGCCATCGTCTTCTGCCGCGAATGCCTGCAGCCGGCCCGGTACTGGGCCTCGGCGGTGGCCTCGGCGTTGCGGATCCTGCTGTTGCAGCCGGCCCCGGCGCGCGCGCGGGCGCGGCTGTGAAGGATTTCGCGGCGCCGGCTTCGGCAGACACCGAGGGTCGGAGGTCGCGGCTTCCGTCGCTTCTCCAAGCGGGATGCGTCGTCGTGGAGCGCTTGGGCTGACCTGACGCTGCACGTCAGTCGTTGACCCTTGGCGGGCGCCTCGTGTCAGCTTTCGGTTTCCCGATTTCGCCGCATACGACGGGCCTTGCCTCAGGTGTCCTCGTCCTCCGGCCACCCCTCGCCAGTGCCGCGGTGCACCACCTCGTCGCTGTCCAGCACCTGCCCCGCCGGGATCGCCGGCAGCTTGGCCAGCTTCTCGTAGAGCGGGGTGAAGTCCGGGCGGGTGGCGTCGAACAGCTGCTCGAAGCTGTCGATCACGAAGTAGGTCTTCTGGAAGGTGTCGATGCGGTAGCGGGTGCGCATCACGCGCTGCAGGTCGAAGGCGATCCGGTTTGGCGCCGGCGATTCCAGGCAGTAGATCGACTCGCCCTTGGAGCTGACGATGCCCGAGCCGTAGATGCGCAGGCCATCGTCGGTGCGGATCAGGCCGAACTCGACCGTGTACCAGTACAGCCGCGTCAGGTGGGTCAGCGCGTCCTGGCCGATGCCGTGCGCCTTGACGCCGCCCTGGCCGTAGGCCTGCATGTAGTCGGCGAACACCGGGTTCATCAGCAGCGGCACGTGGCCGAACAGGTCGTGGAACAGGTCGGGCTCGGCAATGTAGTCCAGCTGCTCGGGCTTGCGGATCCACCAGGTCACCGGGAAGCGCCGGTTGGCCAGGTGGTCGAAGAAATCGAGCTCCGGCAGCAGGCCCTCGACGCCGACCAGGGTCCAGCCGGTGGCGTCCCGGATCACCGCGTTGAGGTCGGCGAATTTCGGAATCGCGTCGGCGCTCATGCCCATGGCGTCCTGCGCCTCGAAAAACTCGCGGCAGGCGCGGCCGGCGAGGATCTCGCGCTGGCGAGTGAACAGCGTGGCCCAGGTTTCGTGGTCGACCTGGCCGTAGCTGTCCCAGGGCTGTTCGACGATGCCGGTGGCGTACACGGGCACGTAACCCTTGTCGGTCTTGTGGTGTTCGACGCGGCTGGGTTGTGTGGCCATGACGTAGCTCCGGTATCCGTTGGGTCGGTCTTTGCGCTTGTCGTTCGTACATTGATACGTCGCCAGGCGACGGATTCCGCCCTGAGCCTGTCGGGGGAACTGCACGGACGCAAGCGGGCAGACCGACCGCGAGGGTCATGGCCAGATTCTATCGGGAAGGGGCCGCAATTTCGTTGTGATCTTGTGAATCGATGGCGGATTCGCGCAAGATTATTGCGCCAAATGCGAGCATCGAGGTCAATATGCAGCTCGATCGGACCGACCTGGCCATCCTCGCCGCGCTGCAGCGCGAGGGCCGCATCAGCAATGCCGAGCTGGCCGAGCGGGTGAAGCTGTCGGCCTCGGCCTGCCTGCGCCGGGTGCAGCGGCTGGAGGCCGAGGGCGTGATCGCCGGCTACGGGGCGCGAGTGGACCTGGCCCGGCTCGGGCTCGGGCTGCAGGCGTTCGTGCGCGTGCAGCTGGCGAGCCACGATACCGGGGTCATCGACGCCTTCGCGCTGCGCGTGGCCGAGTGGGACGAGATCGTGGCCTGCTTCGCGCTCACCGGCGACATGGACTACCTGCTGCACGTGGTGGTGCAGGACCTGGACCACTTCTCGCGCTTCCTGCTCGACCGGCTGCTCACCGCCGCCGGCGTGGCGGACGTGAACACGAGCTTCGTGCTGCGCACGGTGAAAGCAGCGCGCGCGGTGCCGTTGGTGCACCTGCAATAGGGGAGCGGATCCGGGCACCGATCGCGGCCCATGGCCGCGATCGGCCCACCTCGACCCTCGGCCAAGCCAACGCCGCCCGGCGAGCCGATACAATGACCCCCGGCGCTGACCGAAGCGTCGCCGATGGACAGCCGTAGATGGAGCTCGACGGTCTGCTGCTGGCGCGACTGCAGTTCGCCTTCACCATCGCCTTCCACATCATCTTCCCGACCTTCACGATCGGGCTGTCGGCCTTCATCGCCTTCCTGGAGGCGCGCTGGCTGTGGACCCGCCAGCCGAGCTTCCACCTGGCCGCGCGCTTCTGGACCAAGGTGTTCGCGGTCAGCTTCGCCATGGGCGTGGTCTCGGGCATCGCGATGAGCTACCAGTTCGGCACCAACTGGTCGGGCTTCTCGCGCGTGCTGGGCAACGTGCTGGCGCCGCTGATCGGCTACGAGGTGCTGACCGCGTTCTTCCTGGAGGCGACCTTCCTGGGGGTGATGCTGTTCGGCTGGAACCGGGTGGCGCCGTGGCTGCATTTCATGGCCACGGTGATCGTCGCCGTCGGCACCTCGCTGTCGGCCTTCTGGATCCTGTCGGCCAACAGCTGGATGCATGCGCCGGCCGGCTTCCGCATCCACGAGGGCATCGTCTACCCGGTGGACTGGTGGGCGATCGTGTTCAACCCGACCTTTCCGCTGCGGCTGGCGCACATGCTGGTGGCGGCCTACCTGACCACCGCCTTCGTGGTGCTGGCGGTGGGCGCGCGCTACCTGCGCCGTGGCGTGCACGTGGAGGCGGCGCGCACGATGATCCGCGCCGGCCTGGGCGCGGCGCTGGTGCTGGCCCCGGCGCAGCTGGTGATCGGTGACTTCCACGGCCTGGACGCACTGGAATACCAGCCGGCCAAGGTCGCCGCCATGGAGGCGCATTGGGACAGCTCCGGGCCCGGCGCGCTGGTGCTGTTCGCCTGGCCCGACGCCGCCGCCGAGACCAATCGCTACGAGCTGGCGATCCCGAAGCTGGCCAGCCTGATCCTCACCCACGACCTGGACGGACGCTTCCCGGGCCTGACCGATTTTCCTCGTGAGGATCGTCCACCGATCGCACCGGTGTTCTTCGGCTTCCGGATCATGGTGGGCATCGGCCTGGCGATGATCGTGCTCTCGCTGTGGGGCGGCTGGCTGTGGCTGCGCGGGCGGGTGTTCGAATCGCCCGCGTTCCTGCGCGTGGCCGCACTGTCGTGGCCGGCCGGGTTCATCGCGGTGCTGGCCGGCTGGGTGGTCGCAGAGGTCGGCCGCCAGCCCTGGGTCGCCACCGGCATCCTGCGCACCGCCGACGCCGCCTCGCCGATCCAGCCGGGCAACGTCGCCGCGTCGCTGGCGCTGTTCCTGGTGGTGTACACGATCGTCTTCGCCGCCGGCATCTATTACCTGAACCGGTTGCTGGAAAAGGGCCTGCCCAGCGCCGACCAGCTCACCGGCCGGGAAACGCCGCTGCAGCCCATCAGCGCGGCCGAGCATTCCGGGCGGGAGGCCATGCACTGATGGAAGGCGCGCTGCTGCCGATGGTGTGGGCCGCGGTGATCGCCACCGCGGTGCTGCTGTACGTGGTCTTCGACGGCTTCGACCTCGGCGTGGGGATCCTGTTCCCGCTGCGCGCCGCCGAGGTCGACCGCGACCTGATGATGAACTCGGTGGCGCCGTTCTGGGACGGCAACGAGACCTGGCTGGTGCTCGGCGGCGGCGGCCTGTGGGTGGCCTTTCCGCTGGCGTTCTCGATCGTGATGCCGGCGCTGTACCTGCCGGTGATCGTGATGCTGCTGGCGCTGATCTTCCGCGGCGTGGCCTTCGAGTTCCGCTGGGTGGCGAAGCCGCAGCACCGGCTGTGGGACATCGCTTTCGCAGCCGGATCGACCACCGCGGCCTTCGCCAACGGCGTGATCCTGGGCGGCTTCCTGCAGGGCATCACGGTCCGTGACGGACTCTTCGCCGGCGGCGCCTTCGACTGGCTCACGCCGTTCGCGCTGGTTTGCGGCGCTGGCGTGGCGGTGGGGTACGCGCTGCTGGGCGCGTGCTGGCTGGTCTACAAGATCGAGGGCGAACTGGCGCAGTGGGCGCGCAAGGCGGCCAGGTGGCTGCTGCTGGGCGTGCTCGCGTTCATCGCACTGGTCAGCCTGTGGACGCCGCTGACCATTCCCGAGATCGCGGCGCGCTGGTTCGCCTGGCCCAACCTGCTGTGGCTCTCACCGGTGCCGCTGCTGACCGGCGTGCTGGCGCTGCTGGCCTGGCGCGGGCTGGCCCGCGGCCGCGACCTGCTGCCGTTCCTGTGCTCGGTGGGGCTGTTCGTGCTCGGCTTCGTCGGCCTGGCGATCTCGACCTATCCCTACCTGGTGCCGCGCACACTCACGATCTGGGACACCGCCGCCCACCCGGAGTCGCAGATGTTCATGCTGGTGGGCGTGGTGATCCTGCTGCCGGTCATCATCGGCTACTTCGTGTTCGTGTACTGGACCTTCCGCGGCAAGCTCAGACCCGGCGAGGGGTATCACTGAGCGCCGCCAGTCCTTTCGCGGCCAACGGCCGCTCCTACAGGGCATTGGCGCGGCAACACGGCACACCGGAGCGCTGTAGGAGCGGCCGTTGGCTGCGATCGGCGCGCGGCCGGCATGCGATGATGCACCGGCCCCGCCCGCGCTACCGGACGCGCCATGAAGCCCACACCCGCCGTCACCCCGGCACGCAACGAATTGCTGTTCCTGCTCGCCGTGGTGGTCGCCACGCTGCTGTGGTCGGCGATCGCGCCCAACGACCGGCTGACCTGGTTCGTCGAGATCGTGTGGGTGCTGGCGGCCCTCCCGCTGCTGATCGCCACCCGCCGGCGCTTCCCGCTCACGCGCCTGCTGTACTGGCTGATCGCCTTCCACGCCGTGGTGCTGGTCTACGGCGGCAAGTACACCTACGCCGAAACCCCGGTGGGCGACTGGGTCCGGGAGCTGTTCGACCTGCAGCGCAACAACTACGACCGCTTCGGGCACCTGGTGCAGGGCTTCGTGCCGGCGATCCTGGCGCGCGAGCTGCTGCTGCGGCTCACGCCGCTGCGCCGCGGCGGCTGGCTGTCGTACATCGTGGTCTCCGTGTGCCTGGCCTTCAGCGCCTTCTTCGAGATGATCGAATGGTGGGCGGCGCTGATCATGGGCGGTGCCGCCGACGCCTACCTGGCGACCCAGGGCGATGTCTGGGATACCCAATGGGACATGTTCCTGGCCCTGTGCGGGGCGACGCTGGCGGTGCTGGCGCTGGCGCGCGTGCACGATGCTCAGCTCGGGCCGGCGCTGCTCGAATCCGACTGAGGAACCGCGCCGGAGGCCGGTCCGGCCGCGAGTTCCACGCGGTTGCGGCCGGCGTCCTTGGCCGCGTACAGCGCCCGGTCGGCGCGCCGCAGCACCGGATCGAAGTTGCTTTCGCCAGGCCGCAGCACCGCCACCCCGATCGACACCGTGATCGGCCACTGTTGGCCGTCCAGATCCAGCGGCTGCTCCGCGATCGAGGTGCGCAGGCGCTCGGCGGCGATGCGCGCGGTCTCCTCGCCGCAGCGCGGCAGCACCATCACGAACTCCTCGCCGCCGACGCGGCCGACCTGGTCCTCGGCGCGCGCGGCTGCACGCAGCCGCTGGGCCAGCTGCACCAGCGCGCGGTCGCCGGCCGCGTGCCCGAGCTTGTCGTTGATGCGCTTGAAGTGGTCCACGTCGATGACCGCGATCGCCAGCGGCTGGCCGGTGCGCTGCGCGCCGGCGATGGCCGCGTTCGCGGCCTGGTAGATCGCGCGCCGGTTGCACAGCTCGGTCAGCGAATCGAAGCGCGCCAGTCGCTCCAGGGCGGCGCGCACACGGTCGGTGCACATCAGCAGCAAGCCGATCGTCCCCACCACCGGCAGGGCGGCGCCGACCACCAGTGCAGCCACCTGCAGCGCCGAGGGCGCGAACGGGTCCAGCGCCGGCGGCGAGGCCACGAGGTAGTACAGCGCGCGTACCAGCAGCAGCACCGCCGCCACAGCGAACACCGCCATGGTCGCGTACAGGGCCGGTCCGCGCGCCGCCTGCGGCGCGCGCAGCAGGGCCGGCACGCACAACCCGGTCAATACCGCGAAGGCAAACGAGGCCACGGCCACGCGCGGCGCCTGCAGTGCAGGTTCCATCCACCAGGCACTGGCCGCGAGCACCGCCAGGACCAGCGCCCAGACCAGGGGCCGGGACGGTTCGCGTCCGGCAAACCGCTGCAGCGCCATCAGGTACTCGCCCCAGGCCAGCGCCAGCGCGGCGTTGGCCAGCACCACGGTGACCGCGTCGGGTGCCAGCCCGCGCAGCGCCAGCGCGATGAATCCGAAGGCCTGCAGCAAGGTGCCGCGGGTCCACCCGCGCAGCGGCTGGCGCAGCTGCACCGGAAAGGTGCTGCGCACGCTCGCGAGCACGGCGCTGATCATCAACGACAGCACGGCGCCCAGAACCAGACCGGTGCGGATGTCGAACTCGATCATCGTCTGTGCCGGCCCCCCCCCGGCAGATCCGGATCACAGCGTCCCGCGCCGAGACTGGCACGCGCCACCAGCGGCCGCAACCGTCGCCGCAGCTCAGCTGCGGTCGGTTTCCCCGTGCCGGCGCGGCCGGAACGGCAGCACCTGTCCATGCTGAGGTTCCGGATCCGGGCGCTGCCACAGCACCGGCACGTCCTGCGGCGAGGGCGGCTCCAGAGCGTCGCGTTCACGCTGCGCCAGCGATTCGGCCTCGGCTTCCAGCTCCCAGCTGTAGCGCTTGCGTGGCGCGGCCGGATCCAGGCCACGCCACAACCCGGCCGCGAGCAGGCCCGACAGCGCCCCGCCCAGGTGTGCCTCCCAGGAAATGCCCGGCTCCTGGGGCAGCACGGTCAGCACCATGCCGCCATAGAGGAAGAAGGTAATCATGGCGCCGGCGATCGCGGCGCGGTCGCGCCGCAGCACGCCGGTCACGAAGACGAAGAACATCAGCCCATGGGCGAGGCCGCTGGCGCCCAGGTGAAAGGACGGGCGCCCGAACAGCCACACGAACAGGCCCGATCCGATCCAGATCAGCGGCAGCGCGCGCCACATCGCCCGCGGATACAGCACCAGCCCGAGGGTGCCCAGCACCAGTAGCGGCAGCGTGTTGGCGATCAGGTGCGGGACCGAGCCATGCAGCAGCGGCGCGCTGAGCAGGCCGACCAGGCCGGCGGGCTCGCGCGGCGCGATCGCCCAGGGCGAGAACGAGAGCCCGGTGACCAGTTCCACGGTCTTGATCGCCCATAGCAGCGCCACCACGCACAGCGTGGCCAGCAACGCGCCGCGGAAGCGTGCGGCGTCGTGCCGCGCCTGCGCCTGGGGGTCGTTCGGGGCTTCGTGCAGCGGCAGGTCCATGGCAGCCAACGTGGGGGAACCCGGGCTCCGATGCAAGGGCGGGCCAGCGAAGCGCCGCGGGCCGCGGGCGATCTCACCGGCTGAGACGCGCGCCCGATATCCACGCACGGTCTCCGCCACCGGTCTTGCCCCGATGTCCGCGCCCGCCGAAGTCGCCATTCCCGATCGGGAACTCGCCCCGCCCCGACGCCGCGGCGACGCCGCCACGCTGGCCGCCCACGTGGCCACCCGGCATGCCGACCGCATCACCGGCATGCACACGCTGCCGGCGTGCCCGGGGCGGTACGCGCCGCTGCCGGAGGATCTGCCGCCGGCGCTGGCGGCCGCGCTGGGCGCGCGCGGCATCGAGCGGCTGTACTCGCACCAGGCCGAGGCCTGGCGCCAGGCCTCGGCCGGACGCGACCTGGTGGTGGCCACGCCCACCGCTTCGGGCAAGTCGCTGTGCTACACGCTGCCGGTGCTGGCCGCCGCCATGGCCGGCCGCGCCAAGGCGCTGTACCTGTTCCCGACCAAGGCGCTGGCGCAGGACCAGGTCGCCGAACTGCTCGAACTCAACCGCGCCGGCGCGCTGGGCGTGCGCGTGAACACCTTCGACGGCGACACCCCCGGCGACGCCCGCCAGGCGGTGCGCCTGCACGGCGACGTCGTGGTCAGCAACCCGGACATGCTGCACCAGGGCATCCTGCCGCATCACACCAAGTGGGCGCAGTTCTTCGAGCAGCTGCGCTACGTGGTGATCGACGAGATCCACGGCTACCGCGGCGTGTTCGGATCGCACGTGGCCAACGTGCTGCGGCGTCTGGCGCGCATCGCCGCCTTCTACGGCGCCCGCCCGCAGTTCATCCTGTGCTCGGCCACCATCGGCAACGCGCGCGAGCATGCGCAGGCGCTGCTCGGGCGCGCGGTCCATCCGATCCTGGAATCGGGCGCGCCGGCCGGTGCGCGCACGCTGATGCTGTGGAATCCGCCGGTGGTCAATCCGGACTTGGGCCTGCGCGCCTCGGCGCGCTCGCAGTCGACCCGGCTGGCGCGGCTGGCGATCGGCGCCGGACTCAAGACCCTGGTGTTCGCCTCCACCCGGCTGATGGTCGAGGTCATCACCAAGTACCTGAAGGACGTGTTCGACCACGACCCGCGCAAGCACGCACGGATCCGCGCCTACCGCGGCGGCTACCTGCCCACCGAGCGACGCGACGCCGAGCGGGCGATGCGCGGAGGCCGCGTGGACGGCATCGTGAGCACCTCGGCGCTGGAGCTGGGCGTGGACATCGGCGCGCTGGACGTGGTGGTGCTCAACGGCTACCCCGGTTCGATCGCCGCCAGTTGGCAGCGCTTCGGCCGCGCCGGGCGCAGGCAGCAGCCGTCGCTGGGCGTGCTGGTGGCCTCCAGCGCGCCGCTGGACCAGTACGTGGTCCGGCACCCGGAATTCTTCTTCGGCGCCTCGCCCGAGCACGCGCGCATCGCCCCGGACCAGCCGCTGATCCTGCTCGACCACATCCGCTGCGCCGCCTTCGAGCTGCCGTTCGGCCACGGCGACCGCTTCGGGCCCGTCGATGCCACCCCGTACCTGCAGGTGCTGGCCGAGAGCGCCGTGGTCCACCGCGAGCAGAACCGCTTCGAATGGATCGCCGACAGCTACCCGGCCAACGCGGTGTCGCTGCGCTCGGTGGCCGACGGCAATTTCGTGGTCGTGGACCGCAGCGACGGCCGTCGCAACATCATCGCCGAGGTCGATTACTCCAGCGCCGCGCTGACGCTGTACGAGGGCGCGATCTACATGGTCCAGTCGCAGCCCTTCCAGGTCGAGACGCTGGACTGGACCGGGCGCAAGGCCTACGTCACGCGCACCCGCGTGGACTACTACACCGACGCCATCGACTACACCAGGCTCAAGCCGCTGGCGCAGTTCGACGGCGCCGGCAGCGGACAGGGCACCGCGCACCACGGCGAGGTGCACGTGGTACGGCGCGTGGCCGGCTACAAGAAGATCCGCTACTACACCCACGAGAACATCGGCTACGGGCCGGTGACGCTGCCCGACCAGGAGCTGCACACCACCGCGGTGTGGTGGCAGTTGCCGCAGGCGGTGCTCGATGCGCACTTTGCCTCGCGCCAGGCGGCGCTGGACGGTTTCCTCGGCGCCGCCTGCGCGCTGCACATCGTGGCCACGGTGGCGGTGATGGCCGAGGCGCGCGACCTGTGCAAGGCGGTGGGCTCGGGCGACGGCGCCTGGTTCGCCGGCGCCGATGCGCACGGCCGCGGCCAGCTGCGGCGCGACGACGGCAATCCCGGCGCTGCCGGCGCCGGTGAGGTGTTCACGCCGACCGTGTACCTGTACGACAACTTTCCCGGCGGCGTGGGCCTGTCCGAACCGCTGTACGCGCGCCGCGCCGAGCTGCTCGCGCGCGCGCTGGAACTGGTCGAGCGCTGCGACTGCAGCGCCGGCTGCCCGGGCTGCGTCGGGCCGGTGCTGGCGCTGCACGAGAGCGCCGAGGATCCGACCCCCAAGGCCCTGGCGCGCCAGGTGCTGGCATGCCTGTCGTGACCCGTGTGGGCGACCGACCCACCCGGCAGCCAGCACCCACGCGACACCGATGAGCACACTGGCCGACTCGCTGGCGCGCTTGCGACGACAGGCCGGCGCGACAGGGTCCGTGCCGGGCGCGCCGGTGATTCCGCCGGTGGCCGACCCGGCGCTGCGCGCACTGCTGCAGCGGCGCCTGCGGCCGGTCGTGCGCAGCCGCGACCGCGCCCTGCCAGGCACCGAGATCGCCCCCGGCCTGCAGTACTGCGAATCGCGCTGCCAGCTGCCGCACGACCCGGTCGAGTCGCTCGACCTGGCCCCGGCCCTGCGTGCCGGCGAGGGCTTCGCGGTGGTGCCGCGACAGCTGCTGTGCTTCGACACCGAGACCACCGGGCTGGCCGGCGGGACCGGTACCCGCGCCTTCATGATCGGCGTCGCGGACTTCGACGGCGAGGCGCTGCGCGTGCGGCAGCTGACGCTGGCCGCATTGTCGGCCGAGTCCGCGATGCTCGAGGTCTTCGCCGGCTGGCTGGCGCCGGACACGGTGCTGCTCAGCTACAACGGCAAATGCTTCGACGCACCGCTGCTGGCCACGCGCTACCGCCTGGCGCGCCGCCGCAACCCGCTGGCAGGGCTTGCTCACGTGGACCTGCTGCACGCGGTACGGCGACGCTGGCGCGGTGTGTGGCCGGACTGTCGGCTGGCCACGGTCGAACGCGAACTGCTGCGCATCGTGCGCGAGGACGACCTGCCCGGCAGCCAGGCGCCGCAGGCATTTCTGACCTACCTGCGCGGCGGCGCCGCCGCCGACCTGCGGCGCGTGCACGCGCACAACCGCCAGGATGTGGTGACGCTGGCGGCCTTGCTGGAGCGGCTGGTGCTGCCGGGTGGCGGGGAGAGGTGAAGGGGGGGCTCCGGGACTCGGGACTCGGGACTCGGGACTCGGGAAAGGCTCGCACGTCGGGGTGCACGGGTCCCGAGCCTTCACGGCCGCCCGGCCCGGATCGTCAGCGGCCAGCGCACGATCCGCCGCGTGTCCGGGTCGCCCCAGGCCGCGCCCATGGCGTCGGCGATCTGCGCCACCGGATCCTCGCCGCAGGCGTCACGGTAGCGCTGCGTCGCCGACCAGCTGCGCAGGTAGTCCAGGTAGTGCGGCAGCGTCCAGTGCGCTTCGATCGCCAGTTCCGGCACAACGACTGCAGCGAACGGGAACGCCAGCTCGCGGTAGCCGCTCTCGATGTGCCGGCGTTCGGGCGGCCAGTACGGGGCCAGCAGATCCTCGTACAGGCGCATGAACACCGCATCGATCGCCGGGGCGACCCTGGACAGGCCGTAACACCACTGCGCGATCGCGCCGTCGGGCCGCAGCACGCGGCGCGCCTGCTCGTGGAAACGCCCGATCTCGAACCAGTGCAGGGCCTGCGCCACCGTCACCAGGTCGACGCTCGCATCGGCGAGCGTGGGCGACTCGGCCGGTTCCACCCGGTACTCGACACGCCCATTGCGCTCGGCGTGGGCGATCTGCCCGACGCTGGGGTCGGTGGCCACCACGCGCCGGAAATGCGCCGCCAGCGCCACGGCCGCCTGGCCGCTGCCGCAGCCGGCGTCCCAGGCGCACTCGCGCTGTGCCGGCAACCCCGCCAGCCACGCGAACAGCGCATCGGGATAGTGCGGACGCGCCGCCGCGTAGGTGGCCGACTGGGTGGAGAAGTGGTCTTTGAAGGTCATGCAGGGGCGGGGGTCGGAGGTCGAGGCTCAGGGCTCAGGAAGAGCCTGCACGGTCGGAGCGTTGCGCTGTTCGTGCTTCGATACCTCAGCACGAACGGGACGCTCGAGGACGCAGCGGCACGAACGGGACGCTCGAGGACGCAGCGGCACGAACGGGACGGTCCAGAAGGCTCGAGCCCCGGCGGGATCCCAATCGAGATTCCGGATCGCCGCATCCTCCCACGTTCGTGCAATCGAGCGCCCGAACCGCCGCATCCTCCCGCGTTCGTGCAATCGAGCGCCCGAACCGCCGCATCCTCCCCCCTTCGCGCAATCGAGCGCCCGAACCGCCGCATCCTCCCCCATTCGCGCAATCGAGCGCCCGAACCGCCGCATCCTCCCCCATTCGCGCAATCGAATGCCCGGATGGCCGCATCCTCCCCGTTCGTGCTGAGGTATCGAAGCACGAACCACCGGGCACTCCAACGTGCGAGCCTTTCTCGAGTCCCGAGTCCCGAGTCCCGAGTCCCGAGTCCCGAGTCCCGAGTCCCGAGTCCTAGCCACCGCTCCCGCCCCCACCCATCTCCAGTTCCCGCCACGCCGCCGGCGCCAGGTCCCCGAGTTCCACCGGGCCCACGCGCACGCGCACCAGTCGCAGCGTCGGCAGGCCGACCGCGGCGGTCATCCGGCGGACCTGGCGGTTGCGGCCTTCGCGCAGGGTCACGCTCAGCCACGCGGTGGGCACGGTCTTGCGGAAGCGCACCGGGGGATCGCGCGGCCACAGCCAGCCCGGCGCTTCGGCCAGCAGCGTGGCATCGGCCGGGCGGGTCGGTCCGTCCTTGAGCACGAGCCCGCGGCGCAGGTCCGTGAGCGCCGCTTCGGTCGGCTCGCCCTCGACCTGCACCAGGTAGGTCTTGGGCCAGCGTCGGCGCGGATCGGTGGCGCGGCGCGCCAGCGCGGCATCGTCGGTGAGCAGCAGCAGCCCCTCGGAATCGAAGTCCAGGCGGCCGGCCGGATACACGCCCGGTACCTGGACGTAGTCCTTCAGCGTCGGCCGCCCCTGGCGGTCGGTGAACTGGCTGAGCACGCCGAAGGGCTTGTTGAAGGCGATCAGCATCGGCCCGGGACAGCACCGCGCGACAGCGGCCCTGGCGGGTACACGTGCGGGGTGTGCGCCGGCGCCACGCGGGCGCCGGCGCACACCGGCTTCACTGCGGCTCGTCGGCGTCGGCCGGCGCTTCGGCGGTGTCGCCGGCCGCGGGCTTGACGAACTTCAGAGTCATCCGGTCGGACTCGCCGATCGCCACGTACTTCTCGCGGTCCTGCTCGCCCAGCCGCAGGGTCGGCGGCAGCGTCCACACACCGGCCTCGTGGTCCTTGGTGTCGGCGGGGTTGGCGTTGATCTCCGACTGCGCGGCCAGCTCGAAGCCGGCGCCCTGCGCCAGCGCGATCACCTCGGCCTCGGTGACGTAACCCGATTCGCGGCTGTAGGGGGTGTCGGGCGCGGCCCGGTGCTCGACCACGCCGAGCACGCCGCCGGGCTTGAGCACCGCGTGGAAGGCGGCAAACAGGGCCGGTGCGTCGCCGGAATTGATCCAGTTGTGCACGTTGCGGAAGGTCAGCACCAGGTCGGCGCTGCCGGCCTCGGCGATCTTCGGCGCGGCCGGATCGATCTCCACCAGCTCGGCGCGGTCGTAGACCTGCGGATGGGCGGCGAACTTCTCGCGCAGTCCGGCGTTGGATTTGGTGTAGTACTCGCGGGCGCGTTCGCTCTCCACCGCCTGCGGGTCGTAGATCATGCCGATATAGCGGCCTTGCTCGCGCAGCAGCGGCACCAGGATCTCTGCGTACCAGCCGCCACCGGGCGTGACCTCCACCACCGTCATCTCCGGTCCGATGCCGAAGAAGGCCAGCGTCTGCGCCGGATGGCGGTGGCCATCGCGGGCGACGTTCTCGGGTGTGCGGTGCGCCGCTGCCAGGATCGATCCGATACTGCTCTCGAACGAATCCTGCGTGATCGGCTCGGCGGGCGCGGCCGGTTCCACCGGTTCCACCGGTTCGGCCGGCGGCGTGGGCGGCTCGCTGCAACCGATCAGCACTGCGGCGGCGAACGCCGCGATCAGGAGCTTGCTGTTCATGGGGGGCCTCGTTTCGCGCAAGGCGGCAATGCGCCGGGGCGCAGCACTTTAGCACCGCTCCGGTGTGCCCGGCTCAGGCCGCCTCGGCCGACGCGGTCTCGTGCTGGTAGCGCTGCGCCTCTTCCAGCAGCCAGCCGCGGAACAGGCCCAGTCCGGCGTGGGTGTCCGAGCGCGGCGGGTAGACCAGGTAGTGCGACCAGTCCGCACGCAGCCGTTCGGGCACCAGGCGCACCAGCAGACCCGCTTCGAGCAGCGGCCGCACCATGGTCAGCCGGCCCAGCGCGACGCCCAGCCCGGCGACCGCGGCCCGGTGCAGGGTTTCGGTCTCGGTGAAGCGGGCGGCGAAGCGTTTCGGGCAGTCGCCGCCGAAACGTCCGAACCACTGCTGCCAGCGGTCGGTCGGGTCGCCCAGCAGCGCAAAGTGCTCCAGTGTGTCCAGCGCCGGCACGCCGTGACGCGCGACCAGCTCGGGGCTGGCCACCGGCGTGATCCACTCCTCGAACAGGAATTCGCTGTGCAGGCCCGGCCACTGCCCGGGACCGAAGCGCAAGGCGGCGTCGAAGGCGTCGCGCTCGAAGTCCACCAGTCCCGGGTCCGAATCGAGCTTCAGTTCGATCTGCGGATGCGCGGTCATGAAGCGCGGCAGCCGCGGCACCAGCCAGGCGGTGGCCACCGAGGCCAGCGCACTGATCGCCAGGGCGTCGTGGCGCGGGATCCGATAGCGCTGCAACGCGCGATCGAGCTCGTCCAGCGGTCCGGCCACGGCATCGAACAGGCGCTGGCCCTCGGCGGTGAGCCGGACCCCGCGCGGCAGCCGTTCGAACAGGCGCCGGTCCAGGCGCTGCTCGAGCGCGCGGACCTGGTGGCTCAGGGCGCTCACGGTCAGGTGCAGGCGCTCGGCGGTGTGGGTCAGGTTGCCGCTGCGGGCGACCGCCAGGAAGGTCTGCAGCTGTGACGGGGAGACCTGCATCACTTGAAAAGAATTCAAGACTGGCTTGCGAATCTATCGCTTTTTCGCCGCCTAAGGCAAGCCTACGCTTGTTCCACGCTCAACGCAGGACCCTTACATGCCACCGATCTTCCGCAACCTTCTGCTGTTCACCGGGCACGTCTACGACCCGCGCCCGTTCCTGGACGAGGAGGCCACGGCCCAGGCCGGCGAACCCGGCGCAAACCCCGCATCCGTCGCACCCACTGGAGACCCACGATGAAACTGTTCACCACGATCCCCCTGTTCCTGTCGTCGGACGACGACAGCGCCCGAACCGCCCCGTCCGATACCGAATTCCGGCCCCGCTACGGCAACCGCGCCGCGTCCCGGCGATTCCTCGGGCTGCCGCTGCATGCCGACGCCGAATTCGCCGCCGGCACGGCACAGTACCCGGACGCCTGCCTGGCCGGCTGCGGCTGAGACGGGCGAGGGCGGGCCGCCGGCGTCGCTGGCGGCCCGATCCACCGGCCCGCCACCGCGGCCGCGGAAACCTCTGATCGTATTCAGTGGCTCGCGCGCCATGGATGGCGCGCTCGCGGATCGGGCACGCAAGCACGCAAGCACACTCGCGCCGATCCTGTAGGTCGGCACTACCGTGCCGACGCGACGCTTGCGCCAGTCCGCGTCGGCACCGTAGTGGCGACTTACGGCGAGTCTGACCCAGCCTGTCCTGAGCCTGTCGAAGGGTCCAGGATGGACTGGATCAGACCTCGTCCTAGGCGAAGCGCGGCAGCAGCAGCACCGCGAAGCCGAAATAGATCAGCACGCCGCCCACGTCCGAGATCGAGGTCACCAGCGGCGCGCTGGCGGTCGCCGGATCCAGCCGCAGGTGCGAGAGCGCAAACGGCAGGCACAGCCCGACCAGGCTGCCGAACAGCACCACCGCGGCCATCGTCACCGCCACCAGCACGGCGATCGCCAGCCCGCCGTACACCAGGCCGATCGCCATCATGGCGGCGGCCAGCGTCACGCCCAGTGCAGCGGCCACCACGGTCTCGCGCGCCAGCATGCGGCCGAAGTCGGCGGCGACCACCTCGCCGGTGGCCAGCGCGCGCACCATCAGCGTGGCCGCCTGCGCGCCGGCGTTGCCGGAGGTGGCGATCAGCAGCGGCAGGAAGAACAGCAGCCCCATGTTGCGCGAGATGGTGTCGCGGAAGGCGTCGATGGAGGCACCGGTGAGCAGGCTGGCCAGTACCAGCAGCAGCAGCCAGCCCACCCGCTTGCGGAACAGCTTGAAGGTCCCGACCGCGCCGACCGACTCGCCGATGCGTCCGACCGTGGCGCCCAGCAGCATGTCCTCGGTGGCCTCGGCCTCGACCACGTCGAGCGCGTCGTCGGCGGTGACGATGCCGACCAGGCGCTCCTGGGCGTCGACGATGGGCAGTGCGATGAAGTCGTAACGGGCGATCGCGCGCGCCACGTCCTCCTGGTCCTCATCCACGCGCGCTCTCACCACGTTCTCCTGCATCAGCTCGCCGACGGTGGCCTCGTCGGAGGCGGTGATCAGGTGACGCAGGGTGATGACGCCCAGCAGGCGGCGCTCGGCATCCAGGACGTAGGCGTTGTAGATGGTCTCCGAATCCGGCGCCACACGGCGCAGGTGCGCGATCGCTTCGGGCACACGCATCGGCCGCTGCAGCGTCACATAGTCGGAGGTCATCAGCGCGCCGGCGGTGCCCTCGGCATAGCTGGCCAGGCGGCGTGCGTCCTCGCGCTCGGCCCGCGCCAGCGCCGGCAGCAGGCGTTCGCGCACGTCCTCAGGCAGGGCCTTGACCAGGTCGGCGCGCTCGTCGTGGGACATGCGCTCGATCAGGGCGGCGGCGACCTCGCGCTCCATGGCGGCGGCGGTGTCCACCTGGATCGCACCGGGCAGGTAGCCGAATATGCGGGCACGCTCCTCGTCGCTGGCCAGCGCCAGCACGCGCGCGACCTGCCCGGCATCGAGCCGCGCCAGGACATCGGCGGCATCGACCGCCAGCGCAGCCTCGAGCCAACGGGCGATCGCCGCGTGCTTCCCCTGCACCAGGCCTTCGCGCAGCGCCTGGGCGACGTCGCCGATGGCCGCCTCGGCGCCGACCAGCGGATCGCCCACGACCTGGCCCGGATCGCTCATGCGCGAGCCCAGGCGCGTGCTGCCCGGTGCGCCCGCGGCAGGCTCACATGACCTCGATCAGCTTGTCGCCGAACTGCGAGCACTTGACCTCGTGGGCGTCGTCCATCAGCCGCGCGAAGTCGTAGGTGACATGGCGCGAGGAGATCGCCTTGTCCATGGCCGCCACGATCATGTCGGCGGCCTCGTTCCAGCCCAGGTAGCGCAGCATCATCTCGCCCGAAAGGATCACCGAACCCGGATTGACCTTGTCCTGTCCGGCGTACTTGGGCGCCGTGCCATGGGTGGCTTCGAACACCGCGTGCCCGGTCACGTAGTTGATATTGCCACCGGGCGCGATGCCGATGCCGCCGACCTGCGCGGCCAGCGCGTCGGACAGGTAATCGCCGTTGAGGTTGAGCGTGGCCACCACGTCGTACTCGGCCGGCCGCAGCAGGATCTGCTGCAGGAAGGCATCGGCGATGACGTCCTTGATCACGATCGAGCGGCCGGTGCGCGGGTTGCGCAGCTGCTGCCAGGGCCCGCCGTCCAGGTCGGTGGCGCCGAACTCCTCGCGCGCCAGCGCGTAGCCCCAGTCGCGGAATGCGCCCTCGGTGAACTTCATGATGTTGCCCTTGTGCACCAGCGTCACCGAGCTGCGGTCGCAGTCGATGGCGTGCCGGATCGCCGCGCGCACCAGCCGCTCGGTGCCCTCGCGCGAGACCGGCTTGAGGCCGAAGCCGGCGCTGTCGGGGAAGCGGATCTTCCTGAACTTGTCCGGGAAGTGTTCGGCCAGCAGCCGCCGGAGCGTCGCGGTCTCCTCGGTGCCTTCCTGGAATTCGATGCCGGCGTAGATGTCCTCGGTGTTCTCGCGGAAGATCATCATGTCGATCTCCTGCGGCTTCTTCACCGGCGTGGGCACGCCCTGGAACCAGCGCACCGGCCGCAGGCACACGTACAGGTCCAGCATCTGCCGCAGCGCCACGTTCAGCGAGCGGATGCCGCCGCCGACCGGGGTCGTGAGCGGACCCTTGATCGAGACCAGGTACTCGCGGCAGGCATCGACGGTGGCCTCGGGCAACCAGTCGCCGAAGCGCGTATGGCTCTTCTCGCCGGCGTAGATCTCCATCCAGTGGATCGTGCGTTCGCCGCCATAGGCCTTGGCCACCGCGGCATCGAGCACGCGTACCGCGGCCGCCCAGATGTCCGGGCCGGTGCCGTCGCCCTCGATGAACGGAATGATCGGGTTGTGCGGCACCGAGAGCTTGCCGTCGGCGATCGTGATCCTGGCGCCGCCGGCCGGCGGCGTGGGGGTGGCATCGGACATCGGGATCTCCCGGGCTGGGCCGGTCGCGCGGGGCGCCGGGCGTGGATCGAAGCGTGGCCGCCTATTCTCGCGGTTCGCGGCGGCCAGGTGAAGCGGCGCTGATAGGATCGCGTCGATGCCCGGGTGCTTACTGGCTGCCGTTCTTGCCGCCGCCGCCGCCGCCGACGACACGGCGCGGCGGCTCGACGCCATCCAGGTACTGGCCCGCCCGCCCGCCGCGGCGGTCACGGCGCAGGTCGCACAGGTGGACTCCGAGGCCATCGAGCGGGTCGCCCCGAGCCATCCCAACCCGCTGTTCGCGCGCGTGCCCGGCGCCTGGATCAGCCGCGGCAGCGGCCAGGAGTCGCTGATCGCGCTGCGCTCGCCGGTGCTCACCGGCGCCGGCGCCTGCGGCGCCTTCGCCCTGCTCGAGGACGGCGTGCCGATCCGGCCGGTGGGTTTGTGCAACGTCAACGAACTGTTCGAGCTGCAGTTCGAACAGGCCGCTGCGGTGGAAGTGCTGCGCGGACCGGGCACCACGCTGCTGGGCTCCAACGCGCTGCACGGCGCGATCAACGTACGGCCGCACGCACCCGGTGCGTCGCCGGTGCGCGCCGTGAGCCTGGATGCCGGCGCGCACCGGTTCCGGCGCGCGCGCGCGACGATTGCGGCTGCCGACGCGCGCGTGGAAGCGCTGGCGGCCGAATCGGGCAGCTTTCGCCGGGACGAGTCCTGGTCGCAGCACAAGCTGCGGCTGCAATGGCAGTGGCCCGGCGCCTCCGGCTCGCCGCGCGCGCTGCTGGCGCTGACCCGGCTGGACCAGGAGACCGCCGGCTTCGTGTTCGGCGAGAACGCCTTTGCCGATGCACGCCGTTTCGGCAACGCCAACCCCGAGGCGTTCCGCGATGCGCAGGCTGCACGGATGCACCTGCGCTGGCTATGGCCCGTGGCTGCGGGGGAGCTCGGGCTGACGCCGTACGTGCGCCGCGACCGCATGGAGTTCCTGCAGCATTTCCTGCCCGGCGCGCCGCTGGAACGCAACGGCAGCGACAGCGCCGGCGTGCAGCTGCGCTGGTCCTCGGTCTCCGGCCGCAACGACCATGTGCTCGGCCTGGACCTGGAGCGCGCGCGCGGCACGCTGCTGGAACTGCAGGCCGGGCCGGTCCAGGACGGACCGCCGGCGCTGCGCGAGATCCGCCCACCGGGACGGCATTACGACTACGCGGTCGATGCCGACCACGCCGCGCTGTTCGCCCGGACCGGGTATGCAGCGACGCCGTCGCTGCGGATCGAGGCGGGCGTGCGTGCCGAGACCCTGCGTTACCGTTACGAGAACCGCATGGCAGCCGGCAACCTGCGCGAGGACGGCGGCGCCTGCGGTTTCGGCGGCTGCCTGTTCAACCGCCCGGCCGATCGCGTGGACCGCTTCGACGAGGTCAATGGCGAATTGGGCCTGGTTCATGCCGGCGCAGACTCGGAAGTGTTCGCGCGCGTGGCGCGCGCGTTCCGCTTCCCGCAGGCCGGCGAGCTCTACCGGCTGCAGCGCGGCCAGGACGTGGCCGACCTGGCGCCGGAGGTGCTGCACGGGATCGAGGCGGGCTGGCGCCATTTCGGCGCCGTGCGCACGGAAGTGGCGGCCTACGCCTACGACAAGCGTCACGTGATCCTGCGCGATGCCCAGGGCTTCAACGTCGCCGACGGACGCACCACCCACCGCGGCCTGGAGGCGGCGGTGCACTGGGCGCCGGTCGATGCGGCATGGGTCGAGGGCAACCTCGGCTACGCCATCCACCGCTACGCCTTCGACCGCGCCCTGGCCGGCGGCGAGACGATCGACGAGGGCAACGAGATCGACAGCGCGCCGCGCTGGCTGGGCGCAGTGCGCCTGGGCCACCGCGGACGCGCCGGCACGTTCGAACTGGAGTGGCTGCACCAGGGCGGTTACTTCCTGGACGCCGCCAACAGCGCCCGCTACGATGGCCACCGGCTGCTGCACCTGCGCTGGCAGCGCGAACTCGGCGCCGGCTGGTCGCTGGGCGCGCGGATCCTGAACCTGGCCGACCGCCGTTACGCCGAGCGCGCCGACTTCGCCTTCGGCAACTTCCGCTATTTCCCGGGCGAGGGCCGGCGCTGGGAACTGGAGCTGCGCTACTGGGCCCACTGAGCGCACGTCCGGCGCTGGAGATCACCGCGTCGGTGGCCGCCGGGCCGGATTTCACGCGGGAACCTGCGCACTTGCCGGTGCACGCCGGGCGACCCGGCCGCGTGCCCTGACCCACCGCGGCACCGGATTGCGCATTGCGTCACATCCGGACCGTGAACTGCGGCCCTATAGCAGCGCTCTGCGGGAGGTATCCGCGAACCCGGTCACGACCTCTCACCCTGTAACAATTGTTTACAATTGTGCCCTTGCCGTGAAGGCGCGCGCGCGCGAGCGTTCGCGGCTTGCTCCGCCATCCGGTCACCCAATGCCCACGCTCCGCCTGAACCGCAACGCCCTTCTCGCCGCCATGCTCACCGTCATGGCCGGCATCGACGCCGGCCCGGTGTCCGCCAACGCCGGCTACGCGCCGCCGGCGAAGACGGCTGTGGCCAAGGCGGCCGCTGCGGCCGGGGCCTACTACGTGCGCTTCCAGCCCGGCCGGGCGCAGGCCGCCGAGCAGGCGCTGCGCGGCCAGGGCGGCCGGATCACCTACCATCTGGCGCGGCTGGACACCTTCGTGGTGGATCTCCCGGAGGGCGCCGCCACGGCGCTCGCGGCCCATCCGGTCGTCATCCTGATCGAACCGGTGCCCGAGCACCGCCTGATGGCGCAGGTGGTGCCGTGGAACATCGACCAGTTCCAGGCTCGCGATGTGTGGGACAAGAACCGCGACGGCGTGGTCGACACCAACGCACCGGACGGCAGCGGTATCACCCTCTGCGTGGTCGACTCGGGCATCCACATCGATCACAGCGACTTTGTCGGCGTCACGCTCAGCGGCACCACCGAAGGCAACGTCGGCAACTGGTTCGAGGACGGCAGCGGCCACGGCACCCACGTGGCCGGCACGATCAACGCGATGAACAACGACCGCGGTGTGGTCGGCGTGCTGCCCGGGGCAGCCGAGCTGTACATCGTCAAGGTCTTCAACAACAACGGAACCTGGGGCGGCGGCAGCCTGGCGACGGCGATCGACAAGTGCCGCTTGGGCGGCGCCAGCGTCATCAGCATGAGCCTGGGCGGTGGCGGCAGCCAGACCGAGGAGGACGCGTTCCAGGACCTGTACGACAACTTCGGGATCCTGCACGTCGCCGCCGCCGGAAACGACGGCAACAACACCGCCAGTGCACCGGCCCGTTACGAGTCGGTCGTGATGGTCGGCGCCATCAACGAGGAGGAGACCGCGGCCGAGTTCAGCCAGACTCCGTTCACCGCGTACGACCCGAACAACCCACCGGCCAACGCCGAGTGGGACATGGTCGAGTTCGCCGGCGGTGGCGTGGCGGTGCTCTCCACCGTCCCGGATCCGGACGGCGAGGTGCCGACCTTCTCCGCCACGGCCGGGACGACGAGCTGGTTCGGCAACGGGATTTCGCTGGACACCGGCGCGGCGGTGCTCGAGGGCACCGCGAGCGCAGAACTCGTGCAGGGGAACCTGTGCGACACGACCAATCCCGCGTGGAGCGGCAAGGTCGTGCTGTGCGAGCGCGGCGTGGTCAGCTTCGCGGACAAGATCAACAACGTCGACAGCTCCGGCGGTGCCGCAGCGGTCATCTACAACAATGTCGCCGGCGACCTGCTGGCGACCTGTGGCGGCAACTGCAACGACCCCGCGTTTGCGGCCATCACGCTGAGCCAGACGAAGGGACAGGAGCTGCTGGCCGCCGTCGGCCAGGTCACCGACGTGGTCGCCGACGACGGATCGCCGTGCGCGGACTGCGAGGGCGGTTACGCATATTTCAGCGGAACGTCGATGGCCACACCCGGCGTGTCGGCGGGCATGGCATTCGTCTGGGACGCCTGCGGCGGCCCCGCCGCCGTGACCAACAAGGACCTGCGGCTGCTGCTGCGCGAAACGGCAAAGGACCTCAGCGGCACACAGCCGGCCGATCCGAACGTCAGCGGCGACACTCCGATCGTATACGGCGCAGGCTACGATCGCGTCACCGGCTGGGGCCTTCCGCAGCTGGCCGACGCGCTCGAACTGGGCAATGCGCTGCACGGGGACAGCTGTCCGCTGGCCCTGGTGGCGACCCCGGCGGTCCGTGAGGTGTGCACGCTGGCCACCAGCAGCACCGATTTCACGCTGACACTGAACGACGACTTCCTGGGCAGCACCACGCTGTCGGTCGCAGGCGGCCCCGCCGGCGCGAGCGGGTCGTTCGCCGGCAACCCGGTCGTGCACCCGAACAAGAGCAGCGTGTACACGCTGTCGGGGCTGGACTCGGTCGCCGACGGATCCTACGCGCTGGACTTCACCGCCACCGACGATGCCGACTCCAACCACCTGGGCACTGCCAAGGCCAACCTCCACGTCACCGCCTCGATCCCGGCGCAGGTGACCGGGCTCAGCCCGGTCGACGGCAGCACCGCCGTGGCGACGTTGCCGACGCTGAGCTGGAACCCGGCGCCCGGCGCTACCGGCTACCTGGTCGAAGTCGCCACCGACCCGGCGTTCGCAAGCATCGTGCACAGTGCGCTGATCCTGGGCACCAGCCACGCCGTCACCACGATGCTGGCCGCCAACACGATCCACTACTGGCGGGTGACGCCGTCCAACGGCTGCGGTTCCGCATCGCCGACGAGCGCCAGCTTCACCACCGTCAACATGATCTGCCGGAGTCCGAACGTGGCGATTCCGGATCGCCAGGGCGGCACCTTCGGCGTCGTCAGCGACACACTCACGGTGTCCTCGGTCGGCAACCTGGCCGACCTGGATCTGGCGGTGGACATCAGCCACACCTGGGTCGGCGATCTGCTGGTCGGCCTGCGTCACGTGGCCACCAACACCACCGTCACCTTGATCGACCGGCCCGGCCGCACCGCCGGCGGCGCCGGCTGTTCCGGCAACGACATCGACGTAACCCTGGACGACGAGGCGGGCGCACCGGTGGAAACCCAGTGTGCGGCGTCGACGCCGACGATCTCGGGCACCTTCACCCCGAACAACCCGCTGAGCGCGTTCGACGGGCTGAGCCTGGCCGGTGACTGGCAGATCACGGTCACCGACGCCGCCACCGGTGACACCGGAACGCTCAATACCTGGTGCCTGATCGCCCGCGAGGCGGGCACCAACCAGGCGCCGGTGGTGACCACGGAGATCGACGACCAGGTCAACGCCGAGAACGATGCGGTGAACCTGGACGTGTCCGGCAACTTCGACGATGCCGATGGCGACACCCTGGGCTTCAGCGCCGACGGGCTGCCCACGGGCCTGTCGATCAGCGGCGCCGGCGTGATCAGCGGCACGATCGGCTTCGACGCGGCCGCCGGCAGCCCGTACACCGTGACGGTGACGGCGAA
>DASRZM010000112.1:0-3600 GCA_035686365.1 Lysobacteraceae bacterium
GGTGTTGATCAGCACCTCGGCGGCGGGCATGCGGCGCCCGTCGGTGCCGATCACCAGCCGCTGCGACACCACCGCCTTGAGGTTCAGCGCGAGGTTCATCAGCACGTTCTTGTGCGCCGACTCGTTGAAGAAGTTGAGGATCCGCTCCAGGGTCTGGTCAGCGTTGTTGGAGTGCAGCGTCGCCAGGCACAGGTGGCCGGTCTCGGCGAACGCGATCGCGGCCTCCATCGTGGTCGCGTCGAGGATCTCGCCGATCAGGATCACGTCCGGCGCCTCGCGCATCGCGTTCTTCAACGCATTGTGGAAGGCGTGGGTATCCAGGCCGACCTCGCGCTGGTTGACGATCGATTGCTTGTGCCGGTGCAGGAATTCGATCGGGTCCTCGATCGTGAGGATGTGGCCGGAACTGTGGGTGTTGCGGTGATCGATCATCGATGCCAGCGTGGTCGACTTGCCCGATCCGGTGGAGCCGACGATCAGCACCAGCCCGCGCGGCGCCATGATGATGTCCTTGAGCACCTGCGGCAGCTGCAGCTCCTCGATCGTGGGGATCTCGGTGAGGATCGAGCGGATCACCATCGCCACTTCGCCGCGCTGCTTGAATACATTGATGCGGAAGCGGCCCACCTCGGGCACGGCATAGGCCATGTTGAGCTCCAGCTCGCGCTCGAACTCGGGCACCTGGCCCTCGTCCATGAGCGAGTAGGCGATCTTCTTGACCATGCCTGACGGAAGTCCGGTGTTGCCCAGTGGATGCAGCTTGCCTTCGATCTTGATATAGACCGGGGCACCGGTGGTCAGGAACAGGTCCGACGCCTTCTTCTCCGTCATCAGCTTCAGGAAATAGCCGATGTCCATGCACACCCCTCTCATTGATCGCAAGGTAACGTTGCAACTGCGTCGCCGGCTTCCGACAATGGATGCACGCGCGCTCGAGCGCGACCTTTCCATCCAGCACGGAGCCTCCATGCGCCCAAGCTTCGCACAAATCCATGGCCTGCTAATGGGCACCGTTCTCGCTTGCGCACTCAGCGCCTGCGCGACGTTGCCGCCGCCCACCGGCGAGCTGGCGGCGGCGCAACAGGCACTGACCCGCGCCGAGGGTGCCGACGCCGACCAGTACGCCAGCGAGGACCTCGCCGTGGCACGCACCGCGCTCGCCCGCGCCCAGGCGGCGCTCGCCAGTGGCCGCGAAAACGACGCGCGCGCGCTGGCGCTGGCGGCCGCGGCCGATGCCGACCTGGCCTACGCCAGGAGCCGCGAGGCGCTGGCCAGCACCGAGCTGGCGCAACGCCGGGCGGAAATCGCCGACCTGCAACGGCGCCTGCAGACGGAGGACGGACAATGAGGCTAGGTGCCGCACTACTGGCCGCGCTGCTCGCCGGCGGAATGACGACCGCACACGCGCAGGATGCGGACGTCGCCCGCCTGTCGCAGCAGCTGGTCGCGCTCGACGCGGATCCTGAATTGGCCAGCCTGGCGGCCTACGAGCGGCTGCAGGCGCGGCAGGCGCTGGAAGCGCTGGCCCAGGCCCGCAGCAGCACCCGTTCCGGCGCCCTTTACGTCGCCGAGCGACGGGTGCAGGTCGCCGGCGTGGCGGCACGCACCCAGGCAATGCAGCGCGAGCTCGACCGCCTCGATCGCGAGCGCAGTGAACTGCTGGTCGAGGCCAGCCGCCGGGATGCCGCGCGTGCGCGTGCCGAGGCCGAGCGCCTGCGCGTGCAGGCGCAGATCCAGGCCGAGGAGGCCGCGCGGCTGCGCGAGCAGGCGGCCGCTGACGCCAGCGCGATGCAGGACGTCGAGGCCGCCCTGGAGGGGGTGGCCGGCGCGCAGACCGCCAAGCTCGAGGCGGCGCGCGAGCGCGAGGCCGCGCTGGCCCGCCAGGAGGCCGAACTGGTCGCCGGCGGCAAGCTGCCGCCGTCCACCCGCGACGCCCGCGGCGAAGTGTTCGTGCTGGCCGGGGAGGCGTTCGGCTCCGGGCAGTCGAGCCTGACGTCCGCGGCCGAGGCCAGCGTGCGTGCGCTGGGCGCCTACCTGCAGCAGACCGCCCCCGGTGGTTCGGTGCGGGTCGAAGGCCATACCGACAGCCAGGGCGGCGCCGACGCCAACCTCAAGCTGTCACAGCGCCGTGCCGCGGCCGTGCGCGACGTGCTTGCCGCCGCAGGCCTGGCCCCGGCCCGGGTGCAGGCCGTGGGGCGCGGACATGCCCAGCCGGTGGCCAGCAATGACAACGCGCCGGGGCGCGCCCGCAATCGCCGCGTCGAGATCATCGTCTCGAACAAATAGCCGTCAAATCAAGGGTTTATGCGTGGCGTGCCGGACAGCGGCGGCCGCCGCCGGAGTGCTGCCCGCGATGGCCTGAGCCGTCCGTCGCCCATGCGCCGCGGGCCCTTGCCGGGTCAGATTTCGAGGAGTAGGGTCAAGTCACAAGCGGGCCGACTTCCGCTTGCGACGAGCCGGTTTGATGATGCAATTGCCCCGTGCCGGGCTGAGTTCGCCCGATCCCCGCCGACCCGGCTTTCCGGCGGCTGCCATGCACGAAGGCGACTCCACGCCGCCCCGGTCGCCCCGTTTCACCACCGCGATGCGCCTCGGTCCCACGACCGGGGCGCATTGTTTTTGTGCCTAAGGAGGCTTTCCATGTTCGAAGAACAACCGCAGCCGGAGATTGACGCGCTGATCAAGGCCAACCCCGAGTTCAGGCAGCTCTACCAGCACCACAAGAAGCTCGACAAGAAAGTGATGGACGCCGAACTCGGGGTTCTGCCGATCGATGACGTGACCCTGGCCCAGATGAAGCGCGAGAAGCTGGCGGCCAAGGACCGCCTGGTCCAGATGTACGACAAGCGCCCCGACTGATGTTCCCTCGCGCGCGGTGGCCGTTGCCGTCTCGACCGCCACCGCCCGCGATACCTGATCGATCCTGCACAGCGGGACCCGGCCCCGTAGTCCGAACAAGCGCGGCTCTTGCTTCCTCCCCTGTTACCCAAGGCTCCCCGACGCGAGCGCTCCGCTTTTCTCCCTCTCCCGTTCACGGGAGAGGGCCGGGGTGAGGGCGACCAGATCGCCTGCGGCAGGCATCAACGTCCTGATCGCACTTCCGCAGCCCACCGACGACCAGCAATCCGCTCCAGCCAAGTGGCGCAACCTCGTGCAGTGCCACCCCCGAGCGACCCCGCCACCCACGCCAGTTAGACTCCCCGGGTCCGCCGCGCCGTCCGCGGCCAGGGAACACGCAGCCGCATGGCCATCCACGCATCCGTACTCGACCTGATCGGCGCCACCCCGATCGTCACGGCCCAGCACCTCGACACCGGCGTGTGCCAGCTCTACTTCAAGCTCGAATCGCAGAACCCCGGCGGCTCGATCAAGGATCGGATCGGTCTGCGCATGATCGAGGCGGCCGAGGCGCGTGGCGACATCAAGCCCGGCGACACCCTGGTCGAAGGCACCGCCGGCAACACCGGCATCGGGCTGGCGCTGGTGGCGCAGCAGAAGGGCTACAAGCTGATCCTGGTGGTGCCCGACAAGATGAGCCGCGAGAAGATCTTCAACCTCAAGGCGATGGGCGCGCAGGTGGTGCTGACCCGTTCGGACGTG
>DASRZM010000113.1:0-25800 GCA_035686365.1 Lysobacteraceae bacterium
GGACGCAGCCCCGGCAAGGGTGCATCGCAACCGTGCCGGTGGCTCCCGGGGCCGGAACCTTTCCAGCCCGCCGATCGCGGCCAACGGCCGCTCCTACAGCGGAATCGAGACCCTGTAGGAGCGGCCGTTGGCCGCGATCAATGAAGCGAAATATGCGCAACCCGCCTCGACAAGAGTGCCGCACCGCGGCACGACCTACGGAGCAGAACGTGCCGACGTGCACAGCCTCGCCAATCTCCCACACCGGCCCCGCCCCTCAGTGCCACAGCCCCAGAATCAGCCCGAACAGGCCGAACTGCACCGTGTGGTAGCCGCCGTCGATCATCCACAGCAGCGCACTGCGGCGCGCGAACAGGTAGTTGATGCCGAAGCTGGAGGCCACCCAGCAGAATCCGGCGACCAGGCCGACCATCACCGCGTTGTCCAGCTGCGGCGCCGGCCCCAGGAACACCGCGAACACGAACGCGGCCAGCAGCGAGAACACCAGCGCACCGCCGAACACCTGCACCGGATGCCCCCTGCCGGCCCGCTCGGCGTCCAGGCCCGACTCGCGCAGCCAGCGCTTGCCGAACAGCGGTCCGTACCACAGCCCGCCGAGCACGAAGCCCGAGAGCGCCGCCGCCAGCACCGCCCAAAGATTGACGCCCGCCATCTCCACCTCCGTCGTTGCCCGGCCACAGTCGCGCCAGTCTAAACTTGGGAGGGTCCGAACCGGTCCGTCCTGGACCGGTCCGGACCCGCCGGATCAGGCCATTGCATGCCCGATCCGCGGGCGCAGCACCGGACAGGAGCACCGAGCGCAGATGGATACCAAGCACGCTATCGTCAGCAACTGGCTGCCGCGCTACACCGGCATCGCACTGGACGACTTCGGGCCCCACGTGCTGCTGACCAACTTCGGCGGCTATCTGGACACCTTCTGCCGGCTCACCGGGGCCTCGCCGCAGGGCCTGGACCGGCCGATGCCCAACGCCACGATCGACGGCCTGACCATGATCAACTTCGGCATGGGCAGCTCCAACGCGGCCACAGCAATAGACCTGCTCTCGGCGATCGAGCCGCGCGCGGTGCTGTTCCTGGGCAAGTGCGGCGGGTTGAAGAAGAAGAACGCGATCGGCGACCTGGTGCTGCCGATCGCGGCGATCCGGGGCGAGGGCACCTCCAACGACTACCTGCTGCCGGAGGTGCCGGCGCTGCCGGCATTCCAGCTGCAGCGCGCGGTCTCCACGATGATCCGCGACCTGGGCCACGACTACTGGACCGGTACCGTCTACACCACCAACCGCCGGGTCTGGGAACACGACATGGAGTTCAAGAAGTACCTGCGCAGGACGCGCTGCATGGCGATCGACATGGAAACGGCAACGATCTTCTCGACCGCGTTCGCCAACGGCATCCCGGCGGGCGCGCTGCTGCTGGTCTCCGACCAGCCGATGGTGGCCGAAGGCGTCAAGACCGAGGCCAGCGACCGCGCGGTCACCGAGCACTTCGTGGAGTCCCACATCCAGGTCGGTATCGAGGCGCTGAAGCTGATCCGGCGACGCGGCAAGAGCGTCAAGCACCTGCGCTTCGACGAGTAGGCCCGGACCAAAGCCACTCTCCCCCCGGGAGCGGCTCCGTCATCAGGGACAGCCGGCGGTCACCAGACGAAGTTCAACGAGATCACGTCCGGCTCGTCCTTGCCGGCGGTGAAGCGCACGCGGCAGTCGAAGGTCTGGGTGTACTCGCGCGGCAGGCCCGGATCGAACACGATCGGCGCGCTCACGTGCATCAGGTCGGCCTGTTCCTCGGTCACGCCCGCGCGCATCTCGGCCTCGGAAATGCGGTAGTTCTTGTTGGCCAGCTTTTCGGCAATGGCCGCCTTGCAGGCGGCGATGGCGTGGTCGCTGTCGCCGCCGCCGCAGGCGCTGAGCGCGAGTGCCGCCAGGACCAGCAAGGCTGTGCGCATGGTTCGGTCCCCTGTGACCGGGCTGTCCGGCCCCTGCGTTTTGCGGTGCCGCTCGGGTACGTCGTCAATCGCCCGTCATCGCGGTCACGCTACCGCAATCGCCGGGAACTGTCATCCGGCGAGCGCTCGCAATCGGCGTGCTGCACTGCACGATCGGCAGCCGCCGTCACTGGCACGCTCCCGGGCCGAGGGCATGGTGTCGGCGCGCCGGCGAAACGGGTCCGGACGGTTGGCGGGCCCGATCCTTGTGAACAGGTCCGGACGGATGCGTTCGGACCTCGCCTCAGTACACGGGCACGCCCGGATCGATCTCGCGCGACCAGGCGTCGATGCCGCCCTCGACGTTGAATACGGCCGAGAAACCCTGCTGGCGGAAATGCTCGGCGGCCGGTCGCGAGGAATTGCCGTGATGGCATACGAACGCCAGCGGCGTCCCCCTGGGCAGCTGCAGCAGGCGGTCGTGGCTGTCCGCATCGAGCACCTCGTGTGGTCCCGGGAACCGCGCCAGGGCGCGGTCGGCGGCCGGTCGCACGTCCACCACCGTGATGCCGCCGGCGGCGATGCGTTCGGCCAGGGCCTGCACCGAGAGCGGCTGCACCGGCGGCGGCGCGTTGGGATTGTTGATCGCCAGCCCGGCCCCGCGCACGTCCTCGACCCAGTCGATCTGCAGCCCGTCGACGCGGGCGACGCTGGCCAGGTCCAGATGCACGCGGATGCCCTTGTCCTGGGCGACGATCTCGCCCCCGGACACCGGCTTGAGGTGGAACTGCGCGTTGAACTGCGGATCGACCGACAGGTGCAGCGCCAGGTCCGGGTCGTCGGCCTGCATCGCCGCCGAGATGGCCTTCGCGGCGGCCTCGCTGATGGTGATCTTCGGCGGAGTGCGGTCGGGCTCGGGCAGGCCCAGCAGCTGGTGCAGCTCGCCGGTGTTGAGCATCTGCTCGATGATGTCACTGCCGCCGACCAGCTCGCCGCCCACGTACAGCTGCGGGATCGTGGGCCAGTTGCCGTAGGCCTTGATGCCGTCGCGGATCTCCGGGTCGGCCAGCACGTCGACGCTGGCGTAGTCGTCCACCAGCGCGGACAGGATGCCCGCCGCCTTGGCCGAGAACCCGCATTGCGGTGCGCCAGGGCTGCCCTTCATGAACAGCACGACGCGGTGGTCGGACAGCAGGGCGTCGATGCGCTGGCGCAGGGAGGGGGCCAGAGTCATAGGGGCGAGGGTCATGGGATTGCGTACCGGTTCGAATGAAAGCGTTCTATTGTATCCACCAGTCTCGGAACGGGAGCTTGCCAGGGTGTCCATGGGACCGCGGCCATTGCTGGTGGTGATCATTGCCGGACACCTGGCCGGGCTGGCGGCCGCCGTGGGCGGCGCCTGGGCCGTCGCAGTGGTGACGGTGGTCGGCGTGCACATGGCCTACCTGTGGGCGGCCCTGTATCCGCACTCGCGGGGTTTCGGGCCGGTCTTGCGGCGGCTGCCGGCGGGCAGCGCGGGCGTGTGGCTGACCATCGACGATGGGCCATCGGAGGACACCCTGGCGCTGCTGGACCTGCTCGATCGCCACGGTGCCCGCGCCAGCTTCTTCCTGGTCGCACATCGTGCGCAGGCGCGCCCGGAGCTGGTGCGCGAGATCGTGCGCCGCGGCCACGGGTTGGGCAACCACACCCTGAGCCATCCGGTCGGTGGCTTCTGGCTGCCGGCACCGCGCACCACCGCGCACGAGATCGGCGCGGCACAGCGTTGCCTGGAGCAGCTCGCCGGCGTCGCCCCGCGCTGGTTCCGCAGCCCGGTCGGGATCTGCAATCCCTGGGTCGAGCCGGCCCTGGCCGCCGCCGGGCTGCGGCGCGTGTCGTGGAGCGTGCGCGGCTACGATGCGATGGACCGGGACAGCGCGCGCGTGTTTGCGCGCATTGTGTCCGGGCTGCGGCCGGGGGCGATTGTGCTGCTGCACGAAGGCCTGGCACCCGGCGTGGCAGTGGAGAACCTGCAGCGCATCCTCCACGAACTGCAGCGGCGGCAGCTGCGCACGCTGCTCCCGTCTACAGCTACTCCTCCGGCGCCGGTTCCAGCAGTCGCCGCGCCACCGGCAGAGCCTGGTCGGTCCACTGCGCGTACATCTGCGCCGAGGGATGCAGGCCGTCGGCGGCCACCATCGGCTTCTGCGCCCCGCGGGCCCGGCTGACCGGCGCGATATCGACGAAGGCCACCCCGCGCGCCTCGGCGATCGCGCGCGCGGTGGCGTTGTAGGCGTCGAGTTCGCGCGCGACCTGCGCAGTGTCGCGGCCGCTGCCGTGCCCGAACGGCGTCACGCCCCAGTCCGGGATCGCCAGCACCAGCACCCGGCCGGGCCGGTTGCCGGCCAGCCCGATCGCGCGCGCCAGCAGCTCGGCGAACTCGCCGCGATAGTCCTCCACGCTGCGGCCGCGGTACTGGTTGTTGACGCCGATCAGCAGCGAGACCAGGTCGTAGGGCGGGTCCAGTCCGGCCGCGTCCATCGCCGCGGAGAGCTCGTCGGTGGTCCAGCCGGTGGCGGCCACGATGCGCGGCGGCGCGAGCGCGATGCCGTGCGCGCGCAGGCCCGCGGCCAGCTGCACCGGCCAGCGCCCGGATTCGGGCACCGACTCGCCGATGGTGTAGGAGTCGCCCAGCGCCAGGTAGCGCAGCGGCGCGTCGCTTTCGTTCGCGTGCACGGAAACGCTCATCGCGATCAGCAGCCAGAGGAAAAAAAGAAAAGCCCCTCTACGCCCGGGAGAGGGGAGCGCCGGCGTTCGTGCCGGGGGGCGAGCGCTCGAACGCGGGTCAGGCGACATGGCGACGCGCCCGGCCCGGGCGCATGCGAGCGAGCCGACGGTCGATACGCACGAACACCTCGCGGATCTGCGCGGGCTCGGGCAGCAGGGTGACCCGGAAGTGGTCGCGGTAGCGCACGTTGAAACTGGAGCCGGGCACCACCAGCACGTGCTCGCGCTCGAGCAGCTCGACCGCGAAGCGGTGGTCGTCGAAGCCCGGCAGCGACTGCGCGTCCACGCCGACGAAGGCGTACAGGGCGCCCTGCGGCGCCACCACGCGCAGGTACGGCGAGGCCGCGCAGGCCTCGATCACGGCGCGACGCGCCTCGTGCAGCCGTCCGCCCGGTGCGGTCAGCGGCGAGATCGTGTCCGGGCCCTGAAGTGCCGCCGGGACCGCCCACTGGCCGGGCACGTTCGCGCACAGGCGCAGCGCACCGAGCAGGTCCAGCGCGTGGTGGAACTCGCCGCCGGCGATCGGGTCGCCCGACAGCGCCATCCATCCCACGCGGTAGCCGCAGGCGCGGTGCACTTTCGAGAGCCCGCCGAAGGACAGGCACGGCAGCTCGCCGGCCAGCGGCGCCAGCGGTTCGAAGCGGGCGCCCTCGTAGACGACGCCGTCGTAGATCTCGTCGACCATCAGCAGCAGCCGGTGGCGCGCGGCGATCTCCACCAGCCGCTGCAGCAGCGCGCGCGGGTAGGTCGCGCCGGTGGGGTTGTTGGGGTTGATGATCACCAGCGCGCGGGTGTGCGGCGTCACCAGGGCCTCGACCGCGTCCGGGTCGGGCACGAAGGCGGCTTCGGGCCGGCACGGGTAGTGCACCGCCACGCCGTCGTTGAGCAGGGTGGCGGCGGTCCACAGCGGATAGTCGGGGCTGGGCAGCAGCACTTCGTCGCCGGGGTTGAGCAGGGCCCGCAGCGACAGGTCGATCAGCTCCGAGACGCCGTTGCCGACGAACACGTGGTTGGCGGTCATGCCGTGCACGCCGCGACGGCGGTGCAGCGAGGCGACGGCCTCGCGCGCTTCCGGCAGGCCCTGCTGGTGGCAGTACGGATCGCTCTCGCCCAGGTGCGCGGCGATCGCCGCCTGCAGGTGCTCGGGCGCGCGGAATCCGAAGGCGCCCGGGTTGCCGATGTTGAGCTTGATCAGCGTGTGCCCCTGCGCCTCCAGGTCGCGGGCCCGCCGGGCCAGCTCGCCGCGGATCTCGTAACGCACTTCGGACAGGCGTTGGCGGGTCTGGACAGGGGGCTGCGGCATCGGGATCGAGCGGAACGGAGCGGTTTCGCGCGGAGCCTACCCGATTCCCGCGATCGCGGCGACGCGGGCGGTGATGCGTGCGCGCGGCTGCGCCGCGCGACCCCTCCCCAACCCTCCCCTTCGCTGCGCGAAAGGGAGGGGGACGTCGTTCGGGCCCTTCGCTGCGCGAAAGGGAGGGGGACGTCGTTCGGGCCCTTCGCTGCGCGAAAGGGAGTGGGACGTCGTTCGGGCCCTTCGCTGCGCGAAAGGAAGGGGGACGTCGTTCGGGCCCTTCGCTGCGCGAAAGGGAGGGGGACGATATCGGGAGCCTTCGCCGGCGGCGAAATGCAGGCAGGCGTCAGGGCCGGCGCAGCCGCAGCGAGACCACCGCCAGCACCAGCACTACCAGCTCGGTCAGCCAGGCGAACCACAGCATGCGCGGGCCGCCGCCGGCCAGCAGCAGGCCGATCGCGCGGGCGCCGGCCAGGCCGCCGAACGCGGCCACGCACAGCCAAAGCCCGAAACCCCGCCAGGCCGGATTCACGGCGGCGTACAGCAGCAGCAGGCCGAGCCCGATTTCCAGCCCGCCGTAGAAGGCGCGGATCTCGATGTCGGCGCCGGCACCCGAGACCTGCAGCCCCACCCAGTCCATCACCGGCAGCGGTGCCACCAGCAGGGCGATGCCGAAGCCCAGGAATCCGAGCCCGGCAATCCACAGCGTCGCGATCGGGAGCCAGTTCGCCATGGCCGACAGCGTACTCCCTGGCGCGCGGAGCGGGCAGGTTCCGGCGCTACAATCGGCCGGTGCAACTCACCGACGACCAGCGCCAGCGCCTGGCCCGGATCGGCTGGCGCGAGGACTCGCCGGCTGCCCAGGGCTTGCGTGCGATCGTGGCCGGCCGGCTGGCGCGGGTCACCGAGCAGCATCGCTCCGGTTACCGGGTTTCCGACGGGGACTGCGAGTTCGCCGTGCAGGTGCCGGCGCAGTGGCTGCGCCCGCGCACCGACCCGGAGACGCGCGCGGCCGTCGGCGACTGGGTCGTGGTCGGCGCCGACGGCGTGATCGCCCATTGCCTGCCGCGCCACTCGCTGCTCAAGCGCGGCGCCGCCGGCGAGCATTACCAGCAGCAGCTGATCGCGGCCAACCTCGATACCGTGTTGGTGGTGTGCGGCCTGGACGAGGATTTCAACCTGCGCCGCATCGAGCGCTACCTGGTCGTCGTGCAAGGCAGCGGCGCCGAGCCGGTGGTGGTGCTGACCAAGGCCGACAAGTGCGATGACACGACCGCGTACACCGAGGCGCTGGCCGAGATGTCCGCGCGCGGCATCGCCGTGCATGCGGTCAACGCCAAGGACCGCGCCAGCGTCGCGGCGCTCGATCCGTACCTGGGGCCGGGGCGCACGGCGGTGCTGGTGGGGTCCTCCGGCGCCGGCAAGTCCACGCTGACCAACACGCTGCTGGGGATCGAAAAGCAGAAGACGCAGGCCGTGCGCGGGAGCGACAGCCGCGGTCGCCACACCACCACCCACCGTGCGCTGATCCCGCTGCCCACCGGCGGCTGCCTGATCGACACACCGGGCATGCGCGAGCTCAAGCTCACCGGCGAGGAGGACCTCGCCGTGGGCGTGTTCGACGACATCGACGCGCTCGCCGCGGCCTGCCGCTTCAACGACTGCGGACACGAGCGCGAGCCCGGCTGTGCGGTCCGCGCCGCGGTCGAGGACGGCCGCATCGAGCCCGAGCGCTGGGCCAGCTACCGCAAGCTGCAGGCGGAGCGGGAGAGCGCGAACCGCAACCTGGAGGCGCGCCGCGCGGACAAGGCGACCGAGCGCGTGCTGGGCAAGGCCCTGAACAAGCGCCTGGACGAGAAGTATGGCCGCCATTGATCGTGGGAGCGGGCCCTGCCCGCGATCGGGCGGAGCAGGGTGCTTGGTTCCTGCGGCTGGCAGTGGCGTGCCGATCGCGGCCATGGGCCGCTCCCACAGGGCTTCGATGGGGCGGCGCGGGGTGGCGATCGCGGCCATGGGTCGCTCCCACGAATTCGGTGCGGGGCCGGTGAGTCGGGCGGCGTGGACGCGGCGCTGAGTCACCATCTGGCGCTGGACGGGCGCCTCACCGAGGCGGTGCGCGGCATCCGCCTGCTCAACATGATCAGCTGGCCGGCGCACCTGCAGGGCGAGTTCCTGCAGCGCTGGCATCGCGGCGAGGTCCGGCTGCCGGAAGTCGAGTACCCGCGGCTGGACTTCACCGACGTGTGCGCCGAGCTCGCGCGCATCCACGAGGCCGCCGATCCGGAACACCCGCTGGGCCAGTACCTGCAGCGCACCGCCGAGAGCTACCGCGTCAGCGCGCGCCTGCTCGAGTCGCTGGGCACGGCCGCCGTCAGCGGGTATTCCACCCAGCTGTTCGGTCGCCCGGGCGACCGCCTGCCCGGTTCGGCGCTGTCCAACCACGACGCCGCGCAGCACTTCGTGGGCCTGGCCGACGAACTCGGCGGCGAGGCGCCGGTCGCCGAAAGCGAGTACTGCCTGTCGGCCGAGATCATGCAGCGTGAACTGCAGGAGGCGATGGACTCGTTTTTCCTGCACCACAAGGTGCGCGTGGAGATCGACCCGGAACTGATCTCCAAGGCCGCCGCCGGTGCGCTGCGCATCCGCCTGCGCTCGGCGACCTGCTTCACCGAGTACGACCGCCACCAACTGCTCGAGCACGAGGCCTACGTGCACTCGCTGACCGCGCTCAACGGCCGCGAGCAGCCGCACCTGAAGAGCCTGGGCCGCACCGCGCCGCGCATCACCGCGACCCAGGAAGGGCTGGCCACGTTCGCCGAGCTCATTACCGGCGCGATCGACATCCAGCGCCTGAAGCGCATCTCGCTGCGCATCCTGGCGATCGACCTGGCGCTCTCGGGCGCCGACTTCGTGGAAGTGTTCGGCTTCTTCCTGGACTCGGGCCAGACCGAGGCCGACAGCTTTGCATCGGCGCAGCGCGTGTTCCGCGGCTGCCCGCTGCACGGCGGTATCGCATTCACCAAGGACACGGTGTACCTGCACGGGCTGCTGTCGGTGCACACCTTCTTCCGCTGGACGCTCAAGCACCGGCGCATGAAGCTCACCCGGCTGCTGTTCGCCGGCAAGATGGCGCTGCACGACGTGTTCACGCTCGAGCCGCTGTTCGACGATGGCGTCATCGCCGAGCCGCTGTACCTGCCGCCGTGGATCCGCCGCGCCAACGGCCTGGCCGGGATGCTCTCGTTCTCGCTGTTCGCCAACAAGATCCGGCTGGACACGGTCCAGGCCGAGGATCTTGTGCTGGGGCTGTAGGCTGGAATCACCGCGTCGACGGGTGTCGCGACGGCGGTGCGGTGCGTGCGTCGGCACGGTAGTGCCGACCTACGGCCGGCGAGTCGCCCCGCACAAGTAGCGAGCGTCGGCACGGTAGCGGTGCGGTGCGCGCGTCGGCACAGTAGTGCCGACCTACAGCGGGGAGTAGCAGGTCGGCACTACCGTGCCGACGCCACCCTGCAGGTCGCTCCACGGAAGCGGGCACCGCGATGTGCCAGATTGCCCCCAGATCGTGCACAGGGGCCCCGGTCGTGCAGTCCCGATGAGCGTGCGCATTCGTGCACGCACCCCGTAGGAGCGGCCGTTGGCCGCGATCGTTCTTCCGGGGCGTCCCATCTGCGCCGATCGCGGCCAACGGCCGCTCCTACAGGGGATGGCGGCGGGGGGCGGTGGCGTCTACATCAGGGCGGCGATGGCGGCCAGGGCGGTGTCGATGCCGGCGCGGTCCACGTCCAGGTGGGTCACCGCACGTACCCGGCGCGGGCCCATGGCGCCCATGCGCACACCGTGCTCGGCCAGCAGCTGCGTGCAGAAGGTCGGCGCGTCCATGCGCACGCGCTCGTCCAGGTCGAAGTAGACCAGGTTGGTCTCCACCGTCGCCGGGTCGATACCGATGCCGTCGATCTGCGCCAGCCCTTCGGCCAGCCGGCGCGCATTGGCATGGTCCTCGGCCAGCCGCTCCACGTGGTGCTCCAGCGCGTACAGCGCGGCCGCGGCGACGATGCCGGCCTGCCGCATCGCCCCGCCGAAGCGGTGCTTCACGCGCCAGGCCTCGTCGATGAAGGCACTGGACCCGGCCAGCGCCGCGCCCACCGGCGCACCCAGGCCCTTGCTGAAGTCGATCCACACCGCGTCGAAGCCCTCGGACTGCTCGGCCGCCGACACGCCGGTGGCGACCACGGCATTGAGCAGCCGCGCGCCGTCCATGTGGGTGGCCATGCCATGCGCGCGCGCCACCGCGACGACCTCCCTGAGCTGCGCCAGCGGCCAGATGGCGCCGCCACCCAGGTTGCAGGTCTGCTCCACCGAGACGATCGACTGCCGTGGGGCGTGGCGCATGGGCATGCGCAGCGCCGCGCGCAGCTGCTGCGCGCTGAAGCGGCCGCGCTCGCCGGGCAGCGTCAATGCATTGAGCCCGGCATTGGCCGCCAGCCCGCCGGCCTCGTAGCACACGATGTGGGCGCCCACATCGCAGACCACCTCGTCGCCGGGCCGCGCCAGCACCGTCAGCGAGACCTGGTTGCACATCGTGCCCGAGGGCATGAACACCGCCGCCTCCCTGCCCAGCAGCGTGGCGACGCGCTCGCACAGCTGGTTGACGGTCGGGTCCTCGCCGGCGGCCTCGTCGCCGACCTGCGCCTGCGCCATGGCGCGGCGCATCGGCGGGGTGGGCTGCGTCTTGGTGTCGCTGAACAGCTCGATGAAGGCGGGCATGCTTCGACCCCGTAGGAGCCGGCGTTGCCGGCGATCAAGATACAGCCGCGTGCCCAAGAGCCGGATCGCCGGCAACGCCGGCTCCTACAGGTGCGTTGCGGCGAAGCCGCGCGGGCCGCGCAGCGGCGATGAGGTGGTGAGGCTACTATACGAGGCTCCCGCGCAGCGCCGGTGCCCACATGCCCGACAAGGATCTCAAGCAAGCCGCCCTCGACTACCACCGCGAGTCGCCGCCCGGAAAGATCAAGGTCGTGCCGACCAAGGCGATGGTGACCCAGCGCGACCTGGCCCTGGCCTACTCCCCGGGCGTGGCCGCCGCCTGTGAGGTCATCGTCGAGGACCCCAACGAGGCCTCCACGGTCACCGCCCGAGCCAACCTGGTGGCGGTGATCACCAACGGCACCGCGGTGCTGGGCCTGGGCGACATCGGCCCCCTGGCCAGCAAGCCGGTGATGGAAGGCAAGGGCGTGCTGTTCCAGAAGTTCGCCGGCATCGACGTGTTCGACATCGAGGTCGAAGAGCGCGATCCGGACAAGCTGGTGGACATCATCGCCAGCCTGGAGCCCACCTTCGGCGGCATCAACCTGGAGGACATCAAGGCGCCGGAGTGCTTCATCGTCGAGCGCAAGCTGCGCGAGCGCCTGAAGATCCCGGTCTTCCACGACGACCAGCACGGCACCGCGATCATCGTGGGCGCGGCGGTCATCAACGCGCTGCACATCGTGGGCAAGGACATCGGCCAGGTGAAGCTGGCCTGCTCGGGCGCCGGCGCCGCCGGCATCGCCTGCCTGGACATGCTGGTGGCGCTGGGCATGCAGCCGGAGAACATCTCCTGCGTGGACCGCAAGGGGGTGATCTACGCCGGCCGCACCGAGGACATGGACGAGGCCAAGCAGCGGTACGCGCGCCAGACCAAGTGCCGCACGCTGGCCGAGGTGGTCGAGGGCGCCGACCTGTTCCTGGGCCTGTCCGCCGGCGGCGTGCTCAAGCCCGAGATGGTCAAGACCATGGCCAAGGATCCGATCATCCTGGCCCTGGCCAACCCCAACCCCGAGATCCTGCCCGAGCTGGCCAGGGAAGCGCGCCCGGACTGCATCATCGCCACCGGGCGCAGCGACTACCCCAACCAGGTCAACAACGCGCTGTGCTTCCCGTACATGTTCCGCGGCGCCCTGGACGTGAGCGCCACCGCCATCAACGAGCCGATGAAGCTGGCCTGCGTGCACGCCATCGCCGAGCTCGCCCGGATGGAGGCCACCGACCTGGGCACCGCCTACACCGGCGAGATGCCGTCCTTCGGCCGCGACTACCTGATCCCGCGCCCGTTCGACCCGCGCCTGCTGGTGCAGCTGGCGCCGGCGGTGGCCAAGGCGGCGATGGACTCGGGCGTCGCGCTGCGGCCGATGGGCGATCTGGCCTTCTACCGCGAGAAGCTCAGCCAGTTCGTGTTCCGCACCGGGCTGCTGATGAAGCCGGTGTTCGACCGCGCCCGCCAGGACATCAAGCGCGTGGTCTATGCCGAGGGCGAGGAGGAAACGGTGCTGCGCGCGGTGCAGACCGTGGTCGACGAGGGCCTGGCCTGGCCGGTGCTGATCGGCCGCCCGGCGGTGATCGAGATGCGCATCCTGCGCATGGGCCTGCGCATCCGCCCCGGCGAGCACTTCGAGCTGTGCAACATCGACGACGACCCGCGCTTCCACGACTACTGGACGCAGTACCACGAGATCATGCAGCGCGAGGGTGTTTCGCCGGCGGCGGCCAAGGCCATCGTGCGCTCCCGTGCCACCGCGATCGCCTCGCTGATGGTGCGCCGCGGCGAGGCCGACGCGATGATCTGTGGCCTCGTCGGCCGCTACCAGCGCAAGCTCAAGTACATCGTCGACGTGCTCGGGCTGGACCCGGGCGTGACCGCGCCGTGCGCGATGTGCGCGGTGCTCAACGAGCGCGGCGTGTTCTTCTACCTGGACACGCACGTGGAGGAAACGCCCAGTGCCGAGCAGATCGCACAGGGCGTGCTCGGCGCGGCCTACCGCTTGAAGCTGTTCGGCGTCACTCCGCGTGTGGCGCTGCTCTCGCACTCGAACTTCGGCTCGCGCGTGACCGAGAGCACCCGGCGGCTGCGCGATGCGTTGGAGATCATCCGCGCGCGTGCGCCCAAGCTGGAGGTGGAGGGCGAGATGCAGGCCGACGCCGCGCTCAACGAGTCCATCCGCGAGCGCATGTTCCCCAACTCGCGCATGGGTGGGGAGGCCAACGTGTTCGTGTTCGCCAACATCGACGCGGCCAATATCGCCTACAACCTGTCGCGGGCAATGAGCGAGGGCGTGGGCCTGGGCCCGATCCTGATGGGCGTGGCCGGCGCCGCGCACGTACTGACCCCCTCGGCCACCGTGCGTCGCGTGGTCAACATGACCGCCATCGCCGCCGTCGACGCGCAGATCCGCGCCGAGATGCACGCCGGCCGCGACACCAGCGCCGGCTGAAGCGCGCGGCAAGCGCGATCGCGGGCATGGCCCGCTCCCACAGCGGCCGGATGCACCCGCGCAGGCACGGCATGCACCCTGTAGGAGCGGCCGTTGGCCGCGATCGGGTTCCGGAAACGTCCCGGCTGCACCCGTCGCGGCCAACGGCCGCTCCTACACGGAAAGTGTGACGCAGGTCACTTTCGCGTTTCGCGTTCACCAACCACGCATGAATGCGCGCACGCCAATGGGATGAAGTTCAGGTACAGGAGCGACTCGCCCGGGTACGGTGGTCCGCAAGCGAAACCGCAGGGCCGATGCACCGATGCGATTCCTTTTTCCCCATGCGCCCGCTGTCATCGTGGGCGCAGTTTTTTTGTTCACGGCAAACGTCGCCGTGGCATTCAGTTACCTGACACCGTCGGATACGCACCTGCTCGAGGAGGCCGACGGCGTCCTGGTCGCCACCGCGCACGCGCCCACCGCCGTCCCCGGCCGCGAGGACGTGATCGCCTATCCCCTCAGCGTCGAACGCGTGCTTGCCGGCAGCGCCGCCGCGCAGGAGCGGCTGCTGCTGCCCGGCACCCTGGCCGGCGCCGCCATCGCGCACCGCATGCCCGGCATCGCCACCCCGCACCCGGGCGAACGCGTGCTGGTGTTCTTCGAGCGCGACGCAGACGGCACGCTGCGCCCGATGCAGCTCTCCCTGGGCGTGTTCTTCGCCGCCACCGCCGCCGACGGCGGTTCGGCCTGGACCCGCGAGCTGGAGGCGGCCGTCAACCTGGACAAGTCCTTCAACGCCGGCGCCCAGCGCGACCGCGATGCGGCCCGCTTCGAGCACTGGATCACCTGGAGCGCGCGCGGCTACCGGCTCGCGCAGGGCTACTTCCTGGAAGCGTCTGCCCAGCGCAGCAGCAGCGGCACGCTGTCCAAGGGCGGGCAGATCACCGACAGCGACGGCACCCCGATCCGCTGGTTCGAGTTCGACGAGGGCACCACGCTGCCCTGGCACGCAGTGGCCGGCGGCCAGAGCGGCGCCACCTACGACGAGTTCGGCGCCGTCAGCGACGCGGTCGCGGCATGGACCAACGACACCGGCAGCCGGATCCTCCTGGCCTACGCCGGGACCGTGGCCAGCGACCCGGGCGGCGACCGCACCAACGGCATCCACGCCGTGGTCTGGGACGATCCGGGCAACGAGATCAGCGGCTCGTTCAGCTGCAGCCGCGGCGGCATCCTCGCCGTCGGCGGCTTCTGGTACTACACCCACATCGTCTACTTCGGCGGCGTGGCCTACCACCCGGCCGCCGAGGGCTACGTCATCACCCAGGACGGCGCCGCGTGCTGGTACAACGGCCACTCCGGCCGCGACGGCGCCGAAGTGCTGGCGCACGAGATCGGCCACACGCTCGGCTTCGACCACTCCTGCGGCGACTCGGGCAGCCCCTCGTGCAGCACCAGCAAGGTGCTCGACGAGGCCCTGATGCGCGCCTCCGCCCACGGCGACGGCCGCGGCGCCCGCCTGGGCGTCGACGACCAGGCGATCGCAGCGCTGGTCTACCCGGACCCCGACGGCGGCGTCGCGAGCTTCGTCTTCGGCACCGGCTTCGAATAGCCACCCCCCGCCCCGGCCCGCCTCGAGGCCACGGCGAAGTCGTGTAGGAGCGGCCGTTGGCCGCGATGGGCGCACCGGAACACCGATCGCGGGCATGGCCCGCTCCCACAGCGCCCTTCCGATGCCGTGCAGGTGCGTGGTGCATCGTAGGAGCGGCCGTTGGCCGCGATGAGCGCACCGGAACACCGATCGCGGCCAACGGCCGCTCCTACAGGGCGGGGGTTGGGTTGGCGCGGTGTGCGGCCAAACCGGACACGCCCTTGCGATACCATGACTGGTCTGCGGCCGGCGCTGCCGTCCCACCGCATCGGTATCACGCCCGCCGCCCCGGCGCCGGGCCCGGAGGGAACCCATGAACATCCTGCAGGACATCCTCGACCAGGACATCGACCCCGCGGAAACCCGCGAGTGGATCGAGGCCCTGGCCGCCGTCATCCAGAACGACGGCGCCGAGCGCGCGCACCACCTGCTCGAGCGCATGGTCGAGCTCACCCGCCGCGCCGGCGCGCACCTGCCCTTTGCCCCCACCACCGAGTACATCAACACCATCCCGCTCAACGTGGAGGCCAAGTCCCCCGGGGATGCCTCGCTGGAATGGCGCATCCGCTCGCTGATCCGCTGGAACGCGCTGGCCACGGTGATCCGCGCCAACCGCCGCCCCGGCGACCTGGGCGGCCACATCGCCAGCTTCGCCTCCAGCGCCACGCTGTACGACGTGGGCTTCAACCACTTCTGGCGCGCGCCCAGCGAGCAGCACCCGGGCGACCTGCTCTACATCCAGGGCCATTGCTCCCCGGGCATCTACGCGCGTGCCTTCCTGGAAGGGCGCATCAGCGCCGAGCAGCTCGACCGCTTCCGCATGGAGGTCGATGGCGGCCTGTCCAGCTACCCGCACCCGTGGCTGATGCCGCAGTTCTGGCAGACGCCCACGGTGTCGATGGGCCTGGGGCCCATCAGCGCCATCTACCAGGCGCGCTTCTGGAAGTACCTGGAGCAGCGCGAGTTCATGCCCAAGACCGACCGCAAGGTCTGGTGCTTCGTGGGCGACGGCGAGAGCGACGAGCCCGAGTCCCTGGGCGCCATCTCGCTGGGCGGCCGCGAGCAGCTCGACAACCTGGTGTTCGTGATCAACTGCAACCTGCAGCGACTGGACGGCCCGGTGCGCGGCAACGGCAAGATCATCCAGGAGCTCGAAGGCGGCTTCCGCGGCGCCGGCTGGAACGTCATCAAGGTGGTCTGGGGCAGCTACTGGGACCCGCTGCTGGCGCGCGACCACACCGGCATGCTGCGCAAGCTGATGATGGAGACCCTGGACGGCGAGTACCAGAACTGCAAGGCCTTCGGCGGCGCCTACACGCGCGAGCACTTCTTCGGCAAGTACCCCGAGACCGAGCAGCTGGTGGCCAACATGTCCGACGAGGACATCTGGCGCCTGAACCGCGGCGGCCACGACCCGCACAAGGTGTATGCCGCCTACGCCGCGGCGGTGGCGCACAAGGGCCAGCCCACGGTGATCCTGGCCAAGACGGTCAAGGGCTACGGCATGGGCAAGGCCGGCGAGTCCATCAACATCACCCACCAGCAGAAGAAGATGGACACCGACGCGGTCACCGCCTTCCGTGACCGCTTCAACATCCCGATGCCCGACGAGCAGCTCGAGGAGGTGCCCTACTACCACCCCGGCGACGACAGCGAGGAGGTCAAGTACCTCAAGGAGCGCCGCCAGGCGCTGGGCGGCTTCCTGCCGCAGCGGCGCACCCAGGCCGAGGAAACGCTCACCGCGCCCAAGCTGGCGGTGTTCGAGCGCCTGCTCAAGGACACCGGCGAGCGCGAGATCAGCACCACCATGGCCTTCGTGCAGTGCCTGAACATCATCCTGCGCGACAAGCAGGTCGGCCCGCGCTGCGTGCCCATCGTGGCCGACGAGGCGCGCACCTTCGGTATGGAAGGCCTGTTCCGGCAGATCGGCATCTACGCCCCGTTCGGCCAGAAGTACAAGCCGGTGGACGCCGACCAGCTCGCCTACTACCGCGAGGACGCCGCCGGGCAGGTGCTGCAGGAAGGCATCACCGAGGCCGGCGCCTTCTGCAGCTGGCTGGCCGCCGCGACCAGTTACAGCACCAACAACCTGCAGATGCTGCCGTTCTTCATCTTCTACTCGATGTTCGGCTTCCAGCGCGTGGGCGACCTGGCCTGGGCCGCCGGCGACATGCGCGCGCGCGGCTTCCTGCTCGGCGCCACCGCCGGCCGCACCACGCTCAACGGCGAAGGCCTGCAGCACGAGGACGGCCATAGTCATCTGCTGGCCGGCGCCATCCCCAACTGCGTGCCCTACGACCCCACCTACGCCCACGAGGTGGCAGTGATCCTGCAGCACGGCATGCAGCGTATGCTCGCCGAGCAGCGCGACGAGTACTACTACCTGACCCTGATGAACGAGAACTACACCCACCCCGGCCTGCCCGAAGGCGCCGACGCAGCCGACATCATCAAGGGCATGTACCTGCTGCGCGACGCCGGCAAGCCCAAGAAGGGCGAGATCCGCGTACAGCTGATGGGCAGCGGCACCATCCTGCGCGAGGCCATCGAGGCCGCCGCGCTGCTGGAAACGGAGTTCGGCGTCACCGCCGACATCTGGAGCTGCCCCAGCTTCACCCTGCTGGCCCGCGACGGCGCCGACTGCGAGCGCCACAACCGCCTGCACCCGGAAGCCGGGCAGAAGATCCCGCACGTCATGCAGTGCCTCACCGGCCGCCAGGGCCCGGCCATCGCCGCCACCGACTACGTGCGCGCCTACTCCGAGCAGCTCCGCGCGTACATCCCGACCCGCTACACCGTACTGGGCACCGACGGCTTCGGCCGCAGCGACACCCGCGCCAACCTGCGCCGCTTCTTCGAAGTCGACCGCAACTACATCGCCCACGCCGCCATCGCCAGCCTGTACGCCGAGGGCAAGATGAACGCCAAGGACGTGGCAAGGGCGATCAAGACGTTCGGGATCGATGCGGCGAAGGTCAATCCGGTGGCGGTGTGAGCCCGGGGAGCGGCGCCGCGGCGATGGGCCCGCTCTCCGAACCACGCCTGCTGCTCGACGAGGCCAAGGCCCGCCGCAACCTCGCCCGCATGGCCGCGCGCGCCCACAAGGCCGGCGTGCGCCTGCGCCCGCACTTCAAGACCCACCAGAGCCAGGAGATCGGCCGCTGGTTCCGCGACTACGGCGTCGAGGCCATCACCGTGTCCTCGCTGTCCATGGCCGAGTACTTCGCCGCTGACGGGTGGCGCGACATCACCTTGGCCTTTCCGTACCATCGCGGCATGCACGAACGTGCGCAGGCGCTGGCCGCGAAGCTCGCCTTCGGGATTACCATCGCCGACTTCGACGCGCTCGACGGCCTGCGCTTCGACCACCCCGTAGACGTCTGGCTCAAGATCGACGTCGGCAACCACCGCACTGGCTTCGAGCCCGAGGACCTGCCGGCATTGCGCAAACTCGCGGCCGAGCTCGCCCGCCGCGATGACCTGCGCCTGCGCGGCCTGCTCGCGCACGCCGGCCACAGCTACGCCGCGCGCAGCCCCGAACAGATCGCCAAGGTCCACCGCAACAGCCTGGACGTCGTGCACGCGCTGAGCGAGCAGCTGGCCGACGTCGCCGGCCCGCTCGCCCTGTCGATTGGAGACACGCCCGGCTGCTCGACACAGGCGGACTACCCCGGGATCGACGAGATCCGCCCCGGCAACTTCATCTTCTACGACCTCAGCCAGTGGCAGATCGGCAGCTGCGCCATCGACGACATCGCTGTCGCCATGGCCTGTCCGGTGGTCTCACGCCACCCGCGTCGCGGCCAGCTGGTGGTGCACGGCGGTGCGGTGCATTTCTCGAAGGATTCAATCGAGCTCGATGGCCAGCGCGTATTCGGTGTTGCGGTTACGCCTGAAGGCAATGGCTGGGGCGCGCTGATCCCGGAGGTGCGCCTGGTCAGTCTGTCGCAGGAGCACGGCATCGTCGAGGCCCCCGCGGAATTCATTGAGCGCCCGTGCCCCGGCGACGCGCTGTTTTTCCTGCCCGTGCATTCGTGCCTTACGGTCGATGCGATGGGCAGCTGCCACATGCCCGAGGGGAAGTCGGTCGCGACGATACGGGCGCGCTTCTCCTCGTGATACCCGAGCGCGAAATCGTACTCTGATTCCGGATTCGCCCGGATTCGCCCGGATTCGCCGAAAGAGGTCGCGGCGCTGCGGCGCGCGAACGCGATCCGTCGCGGGCACAGGAGTATGCTGGGACACGCCCGCAGCACTCCGGAGGTCGCCCATGCGCTGGTTCCTGCTCGGGTTCTGCCTCGCGCTTTCTGCTTGCGAGCGCTCCCCTTCCACAGCGTCCGGCGCTCCGACCGAGACCGCCGACCTTCCCGACGCCACGCAGGCCGAACAAGCGGCGCGGCAGCACGCTGGCGATGCGGAGACCAGGGGCTTCTGGATCGCTGCCGACGCCGAGCTCGCGGAACTTGCCAAGCTCGGCTTGGTCGAGTTCACGCCAGGCGACCACTCGGATCCCTTTGAACTGGAGCCGCGCAAGCTCTCCCTCACCGCGGAAGGCGAGAAGCTAGGACTAAAAGTCGAGATTCCGTCCGCGGACTGGCCCTTCGGGCCCACCGGCGTGCGCGCCGAGCGTTTGTGCGAAAACGGCTTCGGCGCGGTGGCGACGATCACCGCGCTTTCCGGCGGTCCGCTGCCCGCGGCGAGTGTCGTCTACCAGCGCCGCAACACGGGGCAGTCACCGCTGTATCAGCGCCTGGCCGGCACCAGCCTCGAGACGCTCAAGTACTGCGATCCGGCGGCCTCCGAGGACCGCAACCTCGTCATGGTGCGGCGCGCCAGCGGCTGGGCGCTCAACCGGCCGCCGGAAGTGGCCGGCGAGCCCAGCGCGAAAACCGAGTACAGCTACGACGACGCCGGGCGCCGCATCGGCGCCGTCTCGCAGTTGACCTTGGGCAAGCCGCAGGTCACCGACGCCGACGGTGATGCCACCGTCTTTATCGGCTGGACAGCGCAGGAGCTCTACCCAGGCGATGCCGAGGGCGACAGCGCTGAGTTCCGCGATGCGAAGCTGGACGTCAACGGCGAAGCAGCTGTGTTCACTCACAACATCTTCATGGGCGAGCGCTCCGGCGGCGTGGTCCGCTACGTGGTGCGCGACCCATGGGAGGAGGGGCACTTCCGCTTCTGCATCGAGGGCTACCGGTTCGGCTGCTGAGCTGGCGCGTCAACGTGGCGGCAGTAGAAAAAACGGGACGGAGGCAATTACTGTAATTTCCTCCTTCCCCATTTCCGCGGTCCCCGTTTCCGGGGAGGGAAGCTAGCGCTTGCCGATCACCGCCTCGACCCGGCGGTTGCGCTGCTTGCCGTCGGGGCTGTCGTTGGCGGCGACCGGTTCCGACTCGCCGCGGCCTTCGGTACGCATCCGGGCGGTGTCGATGCCTTCGCGCTCGGCCAGCCAGCGGTGCACCGATTCGGCACGGCGCTGCGACAGCGCCAGGTTGTGTTCCTCGCTGCCGTCGGCGTCGGTGTGGCCGATCAGCAGCACCGGGCCGCTGTAGCCGCGGATCACTGTGGCCAGCTGCGCCAGCGCGCTGGCGGCGTCGGCGCGGATCTCGGCGCGGTCGACGTCGAACAGCACGTCGGCCGGCAGCGCCACGCGCACCTCCAGATCGGACTCGCTGGCGCCGAGTTCGCGCTTCGCCGATTCCAGTTCCTGCACGCTGGCCTCGAGCCCGCGCGTGCCGGCGCCGGTGCCGGTGGCGAGGCCGGGGATGTCGCGCACGCTGCGTGTCAGGCTACGGCCGCGCGCCTCGCCGAGCCGAGCCACGGCGGCTTCGGCCGCCTGCATCGTTTCCGCGGTGTCGGCTGCATCCGCCGGCGCCTGCGCGATGGCCGGCGCGCACAGCAGCGCGAGCGCCAGCGCCGGCCATGCCGGCATCGCCCTCTCCCACTGTCGGGACCGCCGCACGGTCAGGCGTCCTCGATCGGCAGGTCCTCGAACGGTGCGTTGGTGCCGATCACCAGGGTCGCTTCGGTGGTATCCGCCGGTGGCGCCGGGAACTTCATCCACAGCGTCATCGCCGCGCCGGGTTCGATCGTGCCGTACCAGCGCTCGGGCCAGCTCGGCAGGTGCGCGGCGATCACAGCGCCCTTGTCGTCACGGAGCACGTCATAGCGCTTGCCACCGGCGGTGTCGAGCACATAGACGTCCCCGTATCTGACGTCGACCTCGACGGCTTCGGCGCCGGTGTTGCGCAGCCGCGTCTTGACCGACAGCGTGTTGCCCTTGCGGCGGAACTCGGTGACCTCGATCACCACGCCGGACCAGTTGCTGTCCTGGCTGGCGAGCGCTGCGCCGGAACCCTGTGCCGCGGCGGCCGGCGCCAGCAGCGAGGCCGCGAGCGCGGCCAGAGCAAAGCGGAAGAGCGCGTTCATACGAACCTCCCCGCGGGATCCTGCCGTGAGTCTACACCCGGCCCGGGCGAGGGCGTGCGGCGTTGCAGCAGACGGGAGCGGAAAGACGGGACGGAGGTAATTGGCGGAAGGACCGACCCACAGGCCGGCGCGAATGAATTTCCTCTGGGCCGCCCCCACACCGCTTCGATGCCTGCACATCGCTGTACGCACCCCGAACGCCCCATCCCGGCATGACGCCTGGCAGTCGCCGGGCCGGTCCCGACGTGCGCATGATGGCCGCCATGCGCTCCATTCCCGCCCTCGCCCTGTTGTTCGTGCTCGCCTGCGCCGCTGGCGATGCGCAGGCACGCACCGTGTATCGCTGCGAGCGCGAGGGCAGCGTCAGCCTGTCCACCGCGCCGGAGCCCGGTTCGCGCTGCGCGGCCAGACAGCTCGACGACGCCGATCCGCGCCAGCCCAACCTCTGGGGTGCGCTCGGCCGGGTCGAAGTCACCGTGTACCGGCGCGAGCAGGATGGCCGCGTCGTCTACGGCACGCGCGAGCTGCCGGGCGCCGTGGCGGTGCAGACCTTTGCGGTCAGGACGCCCGATCCGCCGCCGCACCCGGGCCTGGGCCGGATCGGTGCACCGCGGCTGGACGCTTACGCGGACGAGTTCCGCGCCAGCGCGGCCGCGAGCGGGGTCGAGGATGCGTGGCTGCGCGCGATCGCGCACGCCGAGAGCGCATTCGATCCGCGCGCGATCTCGCCCAAGGGGGCGCAAGGCATCATGCAGCTGATGCCGGCCACCGCCGCCGAGCTGGGCGTGGACGATCCCTTCGTGGCCGCGCAGTCCATCCGCGCCGGCGCCGCCTACCTGGGCGTGCTGATGAAGCGCTACGGGGGCGATCTCACCCTGGTCGCCGCCGCCTACAACGCCGGCATGGGCGCACTGGACCGCCACGGCGGCGTGCCGCCGTACCCGGAGACGCGCGCCTACGTCGCCAAGGTGCTGGTGCTGCACCAGCGTTACCAGGCAGCGCTGGACGCGGGCTGACCGGGCCGAGCGTCGGGCCGGCGTCCACCTCTGGCTCTGTGCGGCCGCCGTTGGCCGGCGCTACATGCGCCCCAATGAGCGCAGCCGCGCCTGCGGCCCGCGACGCGGGATTCGCGACCTGACAGCGATGATTCCACCTGCGTCGGGTCGTCCACCCATCGTGGGCGGCCCCGCATCGCCGCCACGGGAGTGCATGACATGAAAGGATCGCAGGAATTCTTCGCCAGCTTCGCCGTGGGCGACCTCGCCCACGCGCGCAGCTTCTACCGCGACGTGCTCGGCATGCAGGTCGATGCGCAGGACGGTTTCATGGAGCTGCGCCGCGACGGTGGCAAGGTACTGGTGTACGCCAAGCCCGACCATCGCCCCGCGGATTTCACGGTGCTGAATTTCGAGGTGCCCGACATCCGTGCCGCGGTGTCCGAACTCGCCGGCAAGGGCGTGCGCTTCGAGCGCTACGGCGAGGGCCCGCTGCAGACCGACGCCGACGGCATCCACCGCGACGAGATGGCCACCATCGCCTGGTTCAAGGATCCCAGCGGCAACTTCCTGTCGGTGATCGAGACGGCGCCGTGAGTTTCATCGTCGTCGCCTGATCGCGGCGTTCGTTGGAGGAGCGGAGGGCGGCACGCCGGCGTTCGTGCGGCAACACAGCGTCTTGGACAGGCTGTCGCGTCCGGGCGTAAGCTGTCGTGACGGTGCTCGATCGATATCAGGAGGAACTTGCTCATGGAATCTTCCTTGCCCGTCGCGAAGCCGTCGCACCTGTCGACGCGCGCTCGCAGGTACACCTGCCTGTTCGTGGCCGTTCTCGCAGCGTGCATTGCAACCACCGTGCACGCCGCCCGTGTGGAGATCGTGCTCGACGCATCCGGTTCGATGCGCGGCGCCGCTGGCGGCATCAGCAAGATGGAAGCGGCCAAGCAGGCAGTGCGCACCACGGTGGAAGCCATTGACGCCGGCAGCAGCGTTGCCCTGCGTCTGTACGGCCATCGCCTGCCAGCCGAGCCCAAGGAACCGAGCTGCCACGACACCGAGCTGGCGATCCCGTTCGGGCCGCTCGACCGTGCGCGCTTCGTCGCCGCCGTCGAGGCGGCGCAGCCGCTGGGCCAGACCCCGCTCGCGCACGCGCTGGAGCAGGCGGCGGCCGACTTCGGCGAGCTCGGCGAGCTCGGCGACGAGGCGGCCGTGGTCATCCTGGTATCCGACGGCGAGGAGACCTGCGACGGCGATCCGGAGGCGGTGGCCTGCGCCTTCGCCGAGCGCGGCCTGGGACTGACCGTGCACACGGTCGGTTTCGACGTCGGCGAGGTGGCCCGGCAGCAGTTGCAGGCGGTCGCGCGCTGCACCGGCGGCGAGTACCGCGATGCCGGCGATGCCGCAGCGCTGGCGCAATCGCTGCAGCAGCTCACGCAGGCCGGGCTGCTGGTGGAGAAGGACTCCGCCTACGGTCGCGAAATCCGCGGTGGCGACACCTACGATCAGGCGGTGGCGATCGCGCCCGCCATCGAGTACCGGCTCGATCACCACCAGCGCAAGAACCAGTACGACTACTTCGCGGTCGAGGCAAAGGGCGGACAGAAGCTCGTTGCCACGATCCAGACCGTCGAGAAGGGCGTGGTCGTTCGCGAGGACGATTTCAGGGAAACCGACAATCCCTATGGCGGCATCGAGGTGCACGCGCCGGATCGCAAGAAGATCGCCAATGCCATAGTGATCGGCAAGCCCAATGGGCAGAATAGTATCGAGGTGCCCACCTCGCACGAACGCAGCGGCCGCTTCTTCGTTCTGGTCGGCAACGCCTTCCAGGACCAGCACAAGGATGCTCGCTTCAAGGTGGAACTGGTCGACCAGTTCGACGCCGGCAGTGGCCAGGACGCACCCGCGGATGATGAGCAGGCCCTGCGCATCGCGCCGGGCGAGCACGAGGGCTGGCTCAACGCCAACGACCAGATCGACTGGTACGTGTTCGAGCCCGATCCGGCAATGGCCTACGAGGTGCGAGTGCGCCCGGCGCACGACGGGAAGCTCGTGCGCGTCACCGTCACCGACCTCGACGGAGTCCAGCTGGCCAAGGGCGACGCGCCGAATCCCGGCGCCGCGGTGCGGCTGCGCGATCTGCGCTTCCCCGATGGGGGTGAGGGCTACATCAAGGTCGAGGGGCATCCGGTGTTGACGGTAGGGCGGAAGATCGAGACGACCTACAGCCTGCAGTTGACGCCGAAGCCACCGACCCCGTAGCCGGTTACATCCGGCAGCGTTCGGGCTGTTCCGCGGCCGTCTGGGCTGGTGCGCATGGAGTCCGGCGCAGGCCGGGCGTAAGGCGCAAGCCGCGGGGCAAGTGGCGGCGTGCCACCTGCCCCGCGTGCGGGCGACGGCGTCAGGGCCGCGTCTGGATGTTGCCCTGCGTCACCGGGCTGGTGCGGGCGTTGTCATCTGGCCAGGGCTGCACGTCGCAGTACTCCTCCGAGGTGATGATGCCGGCGTCGCCCTCGAAGCCGACGAAGGTGCTGCGGTCAGGCTCGGCCTGGCCTTCGCCGCTGTCGAGCACGCGGAACCAGAGGTCGCGCCCGGGCTGATTGCGTTCGCCGGTGAAGGCCGGGTGCTCGGAGCGGTTCTCGGTGATCACCGCGCCGATCCAGGCCCGGCCGGCCGCGGCGTCCACGCTCACGCAGATCACCTGGCTGGAGAAGTCCACCGCCAGGCCCTGCAGTTCCACCGTATGGCGGGAGTGGCCGCTGGCGCCGCCGTCGGCGTGCTGGTTGGCGCTGAACGCGAAGGTCACGTCCAGTGCACCGCCGACCAGGAAGTGGCCGCCGCCGGTGCTCGAGGCGACCACCCGGCTGCCGCCGTCGTTGGCCTGCAGCTCGGTGATCGGGTTGGCGGCGGCGCTGGCTGCCAGCGCGGCAGCCAGTACGCTCGCGGCGCATCCCGCGGGCAGCAGTCGGGAGTTGACGAGTGGGGTCATGTGCTTGCTCCTGGCAGTTGCGGGGCGGCGCAGGGGCGCCGCCGCACGCGCCTCCCCGGTCCGGCCCGGACGGGCCCCCGTCCGGCGTCGGGGAGGGCTCCGATTCAAGGCCGGTTGCGTCCAGGAGTCCTGAGGAAAACCCGAGAATGTGCGGAGGAATCGCTGCAGCGGCTCAGCCCGGGGCGTCGATCGCCACCAGGTCGCTCTCGATGTCCTCGGTCTGCGAGTAATACACCGCGCTGCCGTCGGGGGCGGCCGCGGTGTGGGCGTGGCGCGTGTAGGCCACCAGCGGCACCAGCGCGCGCACCGAGCCGGTCGCCAGATCGTACGAGAACAGGCGCCGGGTGCCGTCTTCCGGGGCCGAGCCGATGATGAACAAGTGGCCGCCGCCGATGCTGATCGCCTCGGGCACCACCAGCTCGAAGCCGTCCAGCAGTGTTTTCCGGACCCCGTCCGGCCCCAGCCGCTGCACCCCCAGCAGGCCCGGATGCAGGAAGTACAGCGCGCTGGCGTG
>DASRZM010000114.1:0-3996 GCA_035686365.1 Lysobacteraceae bacterium
GAAGCCCGCGCAAGACCCCGCCGTTGTGGTCCCGGCGCTGCAGGTCGTGGAACTGGAAAAGACCTACGAGACCGGCGTGCACGCGCTCAAGGGCGTTTCGCTGTCGGTCGCCGAGGGCGACTTCTTTGCCCTGCTGGGGCCGAACTTCGAAGTCGGGCACGAGCCGCGGAGCAGGATCGAGCGCAAGGACATCCGTCTGTGTCGCCAGCGTCCGCCGCCACGCGGCGAGTTCGGGTGGGTAACGTATCGGCAAGGATAGACTGCACGAAGTGCGGGTTGCAGCGTCCGTAGTGCAGGGAGGTGGTCCCGACAGGTCTGTGCTCCGGCCCGGAATCCCGCTGCCGTCGGCCGCTGAGGTTCCAGGATCGATGCGCCTGTCAACTCGGCGCAGCGCCCCCGGTGTATGCAGACCGGACCTCCGCTGCCCCACCACCCTTGCGCGCCGCTCAGCCGCGGCGCCAGAGCTGGGCCCACGCCATTCGCAGGTAGCCGCCGTCGTAGAAGCGGCGGCTGATCCGCTGCGCCGGTCACTCGCCGTCGAACGCGTAGCCGAAAGTCCGGATGTCGGTCGCAAAATGGCGGGCGACGATGTCGCGCGTGCGTGGCGAGTAGTAGTCCTGGTATGGGCCGTGTGACGACTGGTTGACGTGTGGTAGCGCCACTCCAGGTCGGCCGACTCGGCGGGCGACCACTTGCCAATCTTCGACGAGGCGCTCGAACCGGCCTACAAAGTCGACGATGCTCCGGCCGCATTCGTCCGAGATCATGGCGATCTGCGGACGGAACAGCCAATTGGACTTGAAGAACTCGTCATCCGGGAACCCATCGAAACGCAGCAGGAAATCCTCGAAATTACTCGCGGTGTCCAGCACCAACTGCTGGAAACGACTGCATCCTCCATAGCTGCTGCGCTGGCTTTCGATCATCGACCACCATGACAGGATCCGCTCCCACGGGTTGCGGACCCAGGCGAACGTGAAGGCGTTATCCCAGGCTTCGTGCCCGTAGGCCTCGCGCAACTCGACTGCACTCCGGTGTTTGTCGGGATGCCGCGTCGATGCCCCCAACGCTGTACAGACGGAATTTCCCCCTGTTTTCTGGATATGGACGAATATCCAGTTGCCCTCGCGACAATACACGTAGACCTCCACGGTCCGAATCGGAACCTCGGGGAAATTATGCGGCAATCGACCGGTCGCCAGTGCAGCTGCGCGCCGCTCAGGCGCGGCGCCAGAGCTGGGCCCACGCCATTCGCAGGTAGCCGCCGTCGTAGTAGCGGCGGCTGATCCGCTGCGCCAGCCCAGCGACCGGCAACACCCGGCTGCGCTGGATCGCCCGACGCACCGCGCCGCCGCGGGGCCAGGCATCCCGGTACAGCCGCCAGACCACCCGCCACTTGCGCTGCCGCGCGTGCCGCAGCGGGATCGCGAGGTACATCAGCAGGATCCACGGCAGCTGCCGCAGCCGCAGTCCGCCCGGCATGCCCTTGACCAGCACCCACAACGAATTGCGGATGCCGTGGTGTTGTTGAGCATCAACACCCGGGCGACGCCGGGATCCTCGAGCAGCCGGCGGACCGCCTGCTCGCTGGCACCGGCGAAACCGAGGTTGTCCGGGTTGTGAATCAATTCGAGCGGCAGCGCCAGCCGTTCGATCCCGGCCGCCAGCGTGGCGACGTCGGTCGAGGCATTGTCGATCACCAGCACCCGGCGCAGGCCGAGTGGCAGTGCAGCCAACGACTCGAGGCAGGCCAGGGTCCCGGCGGCAGTCTCGTAGTGGATGACCACCGGAGCCAGGTCGGCGCCCGGCGCGGCGCCCGGCTCAGCCACCGCTGGCGGCGAGTTGGGGATTCGGCGACGGCGTGCCGAGCAACGCCTCGAAATAGTCGATCGTGCGGCGCAGGCCGTCGTCGAGCGCGGTCGCCGGTTCCCAGTCGAGCAGGCGCCGGGCCAGGCCAATGTCGGGCTGCCGCTGCACCGGGTCGTCGGCCGGCAGCGGCCGGTGGACCAGCGGCGAGGACGACCCGGTCAGCTCGATGATCCGTCCGGCCAGCGCGCGGATCGTGAATTCGACCGGGTTGCCGAGGTTCATCGGTCCGGGCACGTCGGCTGGCGTCTGCATGAAGCGCAGGATGGCCTCGACCAGATCATCGACGTAACAGAACGAGCGCGTCTGCTGGCCGTCGCCGTACAGCGTGATGGGCTCGTTGCGCAGCGCCTGGACGATGAAATTCGATACCACGCGGCCGTCGTTCAGGTACATACGCGGGCCGTAGGTGTTGAAGATCCGCGCCACCTTGATGTCCAGCCGATGCTGGCGGTGGTAGTCGAAGAACAGCGTCTCGGCGCAGCGCTTGCCCTCGTCGTAGCAGGAGCGCGGGCCGATCGGGTTCACGTTGCCCCAGTAGGTCTCGGTCTGCGGGTGCACCGCGGGGTCGCCGTAGACCTCACTGGTCGAGGCCTGGAAGATCCGGCAGCGCAGCCGCTTGGCGAGGCCGAGCATGTTGATTGCCCCGTGAACCGAGGTCTTGGTGGTCTGCACCGGGTCGTGCTGGTAGTGGATCGGCGAGGCCGGGCAGGCCAGGTTGTAGATCTCGTCGGCCTCGACGTACAGCGGGAAGGTGACGTCGTGGCGCAGGAACTCGAAGCGCGGGTTACCGAACAGGTGCTCGATGTTGCGCTTGGATCCGGTGAACAGGTTGTCGGCGCAGATCACTTCGTCGCCTCGGGCGAGCAGGCGGTCGATCAGGTGCGAGCCAAGAAAACCCGCGCCACCGGTGACCAGAATGCGGCCGCGGCCGTCATACGTCTTCATTCCGCCTCCTCGCGCCGACCTGCCGCAGGCCGGCGTCGTGGCCACAAGGATATCGGGTGCGGGCAGACCTTCCCAGCCTGCGCACCGAGTGGCGCTGCGGCCCGTATACAGCCCATGCGATCATTGCGCGGCCGCGCGTCCCGATCGGACCTGCGCACCGGCCGCAACGGAGCTCACAACACCGTAACCATGGCGAACGCGATTCTAGTATGCGGCGGGGCGGGCTACATCGGCTCGCACATGTGCCGGCGGCTGGCCCAGGCGGGATACCTGCCGGTCGTGTTCGACAACCTCTCGACCGGCCACCGCGAGGCGGTACGCTGGGGCCCGCTGGTCGAAGGCGACCTGCTCGAGCCCGCGCAGCTGGCGGAGCTGTTCGCCCGCCACCGCTTCGATGCCGTGCTGCACTTCGCCGCGCGCGCCCTGGTCAGCGAGTCGGTCGCCGACCCGGCCGGCTACCTGCGCACCAACCTCGTCGGCACGCTGAACCTGCTCGATGCGATGCAGACAGCCGGAGTGGACCGGCTGGTGTTCTCCTCCACCTGCGCGGTGTACGGCGATCCGGCCTACCTGCCGATCGACGAGGCCCACCCGACCGCGCCGGTGAACCCCTACGGCTGGAGCAAGCTGCTCGCCGAGCGGGCGATCGGCGAGTACTGCCGCGGCTATCGGATGCGTGCGATCGCGCTGCGCTATTTCAACGTCGCCGGCGCGGCCGAAGGCGGCGAGATCGGCGAGGACCACGACCCGGAAACCCACCTGGTGCCGAATGTCATCCGCGCCGCGCTCGATCCGTCGCTGGGCCCGGTGCGCATTTTCGGAACCGACTTCCCGACCGCGGACGGCACCTGCGTGCGCGACTATGTACACGTCGAGGATCTGTGCGAGGCCCACCTGCTGGCTCTCGGCCGCCTGACCGAACTCGACGGCTTCAACGCGATCAACCTCGGCACCGGCGGGGGGCACTCGGTCAATGACGTGCTGCTCGCCTGCCGGCGCGCGCTCGACGGGCCCCCCGAAGCCCGCTACGAGGCACGTCGTCCGGGCGATCCATCGAGCCTGGTCGCCAGCCACGCGCTCGCCCTCGACGTGCTGGGCTGGCGCCCGCAGCGGGCGCTCGACGAGATCATCGCCAGCGCGATCGAATGGCACCGGGGACAGCTCGATATTGCCCCGCGCTGA
>DASRZM010000115.1:0-60996 GCA_035686365.1 Lysobacteraceae bacterium
GAAGCCCGCGCAAGACCCCGCCGTTGTGGTCCCGGCGCTGCAGGTCGTGGAACTGGAAAAGACCTACGAGACCGGCGTGCACGCGCTCAAGGGCGTTTCGCTGTCGGTCGCCGAGGGCGACTTCTTTGCCCTGCTGGGGCCCAACGGGGCCGGCAAGTCCACGCTGATCGGGATCGTCACCTCGCTGGTCAACGCCAGCGGCGGCGAGGCGCGCGTGTTCGGCGTCTCGATCCACCGGCAGCGTTCGAAGGCGATGCGCCTGCTCGGCCTGGTGCCGCAGGAGATCAACTTCAACATGTTCGAGACGCCGTTCGACATCCTGTGCAACTACGCCGGCTTCTACGGCGTGCCGCGCCGGCAGGCCGCGCAGCGCGCCCGCGACGAACTCGAGCGCGCGCAGCTCCAGGACAAGGCGCAGCAGATGTCGCGCACGCTCTCCGGCGGCATGAAGCGGCGGCTGATGATCGCGCGCGCGCTGATGACGCGGCCACGGCTGCTGATCCTGGACGAGCCCACCGCCGGGGTCGACATCGAGATCCGCCGCGGCATGTGGCGGCTGCTGCGCGAGATCAATGCCGCCGGCACCACGGTGATCCTGACCACGCACTACCTGGAGGAAGCCGAGAGCCTGTGCCGGAACATCGCCATCATCGACCGGGGCCGCATCATCGAGCACAGCTCGATGAAGGTGCTGCTGGCCAAGCTCGATGTCGAGGGTTTCGTGCTGGATGTCGCCGGCGAACTGCCCGAGCCGCTGCCGCAGGTCCCGGGCGGCGAGCTGCGCCGCCGCGACGCCCACACGCTGGAGCTGCAGATGCCGCGCGGCTGCGACCTGAACGGAGTCTTTGCGGCACTGTCGGCCGCGGGGATCGTCGTGCGCTCGATGCGCAATGCCGCCAACCGCCTCGAGGAGCTGTTCGTGCGCCTGACCGGTGAAGCGCGGGAGGCCGCATGAGCACACCGGCGGCGCAGTCGCTGCCGCAGTACCGGCCGCTGGTGGCGCTGGCCACGATCGTGCGCCGCGAAGTGGCGCGGATCCTGCGTATCTGGGCCCAGACCCTGGTGCCGCCGGCGATCACCATGACGCTGTACTTCCTGATTTTCGGAAACCTGATCGGGCGCCGCATCGGCGACATGGGCGGCTACGACTACATCGACTTCATCGTCCCGGGACTGGTGATGATGAGCGTGATCCAGAACGCCTACGGCAACATCTCCTCGAGCTTCTTCGGCGCCAAGTTCGGCCGCCACGTCGAGGAACTGCTGGTCAGCCCGATGCCGAACTGGGTGATCCTGGGCGGCTACGTGTCCGGGGGCATGCTGCGCGGGCTGATGGTCGGGGCGATCGTGCTGGTCATCGCCATGGGCTTCACCACCGTGCGGGTGCCGCATCCGCTGGTGATGCTCAGCACGGCGGTGCTGGGGGCGCTGGTGTTCTCGCTGGCCGGATTCGTCAATGCCGTATACGCGAAGAAGTTCGACGACATCGCCATCGTCCCGACCTTCGTGCTCACGCCGCTGACCTACCTGGGGGGTGTGTTCTACTCGGTGGCGCTGCTGCCCGAAGCCTTCGCCACGCTCAGTTACGCCAACCCGATCCTGTATATCGTCAACGCCTTCCGCTACGGCCTGCTGGGCGTGTCGGACGTGCCGCTGTGGACCGCCTATGCGGTGATGCTGGGCTTCGCCGCGGCATTGTCGGCCTTCGGCCTGTGGCTGCTGCGCAAGGGCGTGGGCCTGCGCACCTGAGCGGCTCCGATTGCGGGCGCACCCCGGCTGTCGCAGACCGCGCGGCCGCGCCGGACGCGGCCGCGCGCTCAGACCGGGGGCAGGTCGAAGAACGTGCGGGCGGCGGCCGCAGTGGCCGCCGCGGTCGCCACCACCGGCTCGCCGCGATCACGCGCCAGCTCGGCGCAGAGGTGCGCCAGGTACATCGGCTCGTTGCGCCGGTGCGGGGGCTTGGGTTCGAGCGTGCGCGGCAGCAGGTAGGGCGCGTCGGTCTCGATCAGCAGCCGATCGGCCGGGATCTCGCGCACGAGCTGGCGCAGGTGGGCGCTGCGGCGTTCGTCGCACAGCCAGCCGGTGATGCCGATGTACAGGTCGCGGTCCAGATAGTCGTACAGCTCTTCGCGGCTGCCGGTGAAGCAATGCACCACCGCGCGCGCGATGCGGTCGCGCACCGGATCCAGGCAGGCGATCAGGTCGGCGTGGGCATCGCGCTGGTGCAGGAACAGCGGCTTGCCGGTGTCCACGGCGATCTGCAGCTGCTGTTCGAACGCGCGCAGCTGGTCGGCGCGCGGCGAGTAGTTGCGGTGGTAGTCCAGGCCGGTCTCGCCGACCGCCCGTACCGGGTCGCGCGCGGCCAGCTCGCGCAGCAGCGCATCGGTGTCGGCGTCGTAGTCGGCGGCGTGGTGCGGATGCACGCCGGCGGTGGCGAACAGGCCGGCGTGGGCCTGCGCCAGCGCGTGGGCCGCGACCGAGCCCTCGCGGGAGGCACCGGTGACCACGATCTGCAGCACGCCGGCCTCGCGCGCGCGCGCCAGGACCGCGTCGAGGTCCTGGCCGAAGCTGGCGTGGGTGAGGTTGGCGCCGATGTCGACCAGGGTCATGCCGGATGAACCGCGGGAAAACGGCAGATTCTACCGGGCCGCCTCGACCGCCGTGGTTTACGGGACATTAACGCCGGAATCGCCAGCATGGTGTCCCACTTCCCGCATCTGGAGCAGCCCATGCGCCTGTCGGCACTGATCCTGTTCGCCGCCGCGCTCGTCACCGGCAGCGCGCACGCCTACACGCCCTCGTCCGGGCACTGGTACAACACCAGCGAGGGCGGCACCGGCCTGAACATCGATCTGCAGGACGATCTGATGTACGTGACCGTGTACGCCTACGACGCCAACGGTTTTCCGGAGTGGTACACGGCGCTGGACCACATCGAGCCGGGCATCGACGGCGCCTTCGTCTTCGACGCCCGCCTGATGGTGTTCGAGGACGGCGCCTGCGTGGGCTGCGTGTACCAGCGCAACACCCTGGTCGGCACCGTCGGCGACATCCGCATCGCCTTCGATCCGGCCGACGAGACGCGCGCGGCCATGACCTGGGGGCTGGACGGCGGCCCCGTTCGCACGGTGCCGATCACCCATATCCCGTTCGGGCTGAAGCGGCCCTCGGATCCGGCCACCGTGCCGGTCGAGGTGACCAAGATGCTCGGCGAGTGGAGCGTCACCCAGGACTTCTCAGATCATTCGGGCTTCGAGTTTCCGTTTTCCGGCGACGTGCTGGTGTTCGAGGACTTCGAATTCGATTCCGACACCGGTCTGTGGTTCTTCAACGGCTGCCGTGCCGACAACCTGGTCGACGGCTTCTGCTCGACCGACGCACTGGCACAGCACGACGCCTCGGGATTCTATGACGCCGCGGTCGACCGCCAGGTGATCGTGGTCAACGACTCCGTCGACGCCTCGAACAACCCGCTTTGCTTGCTCTACGACGTGAACACCAGCCACATCAAGTTCGAGGGCGACCTCGACGGCGACCACGCTCCCAACGACGACGGCGGGGTGACGCTGTACGTGTGTGACGGTTCCGGCAACCCGTTCAACAACGAGTTCTACCCGGTGCGCGGCTTCCGTTCGGCCAGCCGCACTTTCGTGGAGACCGGCGTGGGTCCGGCCAAGGCCGCCGGGTCGGCTACCGACGGCGCCAAGGCGCCGCTGGTGCGCGAGGCGGCCCCGAAATCGGCGAATCCGGCGGGCGAAGCCCGCGTGCGTGCGCTGGAAGCCCTGCGGGTGATCGAGCAGCGGCTCGGCGTCGCCGCGCAATAGTCCCGCGCCCGCGTCGGCTTCGTGCAGCCGGCCGGCCACGGCCGGCTGCTAGGCTCTGGCGATGACACCCGCCGGGCCGTTGCCGATCGCACCGCTGTTGCCGCGTATCCTCGCAAGCCTGGCGGCGCATCCGCGGCTGCTGCTGCAGGCGCCCCCGGGTGCCGGAAAGACCACGCAGGTGCCGCCGGCGCTGCTCGCCGCGCACTGGCTCGGCGACCGCCGCGTGCTGATGCTGGAGCCGCGCCGCATCGCCGCACGCGCCGCCGCCCACTTCATGGCCGCCCAGTGCGGCGAAGCGGTCGGGCACGGCGTCGGATACCGGATCCGTCACGAGGCCAGGGTCTCGGCTGCCACCCGCATCGAGGTGGTCACCGAAGGGATCCTGACCCGCATGCTGCAGGACGACCCGACGCTTCAAGGCGTGGGCGCCGTGCTGTTCGATGAGTTCCACGAGCGGCACCTGCACGGCGACCTGGGCCTGGCGCTGGCCCTGGACGTACAGCAGTCCCTGCGACCGGACCTGCGGATCGTGGTCATGAGCGCCACGCTCGAGGGCGAGCGCCTGACCCGCTGGCTGGATGCGCCGAGGCTGGCCAGCGAGGGCCGTGGCCACCCGGTGACGATCCAGTACCAACCGCCCAAGCGCGACGAGGCGCTGGCTGCGCAGGTCCGGCGCGCGGTCGCCGAGGCGCTCCCGCGCAGCCACGGCGACGTGCTGGTGTTCCTGCCCGGGCGCCGCGAGATCGAGCTTGCACGCAGTGCCGTAGCGGCGCTGGCCGATGCCGCCGGCATCGAAGTGGCGGTGCTGCACGGGGAACTCGACCTGTCGCAGCAGGCCGCAGTCCTGGCGCCCTCCAGCCGCCGGCGCATCGTGCTGGCGACCAACCTCGCCGAGAGCTCGATCACCTTGTCCGACGTCCGGGCCGTGGTCGACACCGGCCTGGCGCGCGAACCGCGCTTCGATCCCAACTCGGGTTTCGCGCGGCTGCACACGGTCACCATCAGCCAGGCCTCGGCCGACCAGCGCGCCGGCCGCGCCGGCCGCACCGCACCGGGGTTGTGCCTGCGCCTGTGGCCGGAAAGCCAGCGGCTGGAACCGGCGCGCCGGCCCGAGATCGCCCAGGTCGACTTGAGTGCGCTGCGCCTGGAGCTGGCCGCCTGGGGCGAGGCCGGGCTGCGCTTTCCCGATCCGCCGCCACCGGGCGCCCTGGCGCAGGCGCAGGACCTGCTCCAGCGGCTGGGCGCGCTCGACGCCGATGCACGCATCAGCGCGCGCGGGCGGCGCATGCTGGTGCTGGGCACCCATCCGCGGCTGGCGGCGATGTTGCTGGCGCCCGCACACGTGGGCCTGCGCGCGCTGGCCTGCGACGTGGCCGCCCTGATCGAGTCGCGCGACCCGCTGCGCGCCGATGCGCGCAGCGACGACCTGTGCGCGCGCTGGCAGGCGCTGGCCGCACATCGCGCGCGCCGCCCGCAGCCACAGGCCAACCGCAGCGTGCTCGAATCGATCGAGCGCGAATCGCGCCACTGGCGCCGCCGCCTGGACCTGCGCGAGGCGGCCACCGCACCGCTCGAACGCGACGCCATCGGGCGCTGCCTGGCGCGCGCCTATCCGGACCGCATCGCCTGCCAGGACCCGGGCGACCCCGGCCGTTACCGGCTCGCCAACGGCCGCGGCGCGCACCTGGCACCGGACTCGGCGCTGTACGGCGAGCCGTGGCTGGCGATCGCCGAACTGCGCTGGGATCCGCGCGACAGCCGGATCCTGAGCGCCGCGCCGCTGCGCGAAGCAACGCTGCGCGAGGATTTCCCGGAGCGCTTCTACCAGGGCCAGGACGTGCTGTGGGACGCCACTGCGCGCGCGGTCACCGCGCAGCGTGTGCTGCGCTTCGACCGCATCGTGCTGCAGGCGCACCCGGGCGGACGCGTCGATCCGCAGCGCGCCCGCGCCGCGCTGCTCCAGGGCGTGCGCGAACTCGGCCTGGAGGCATTGCCGTGGACCCCGGCGTTGCGGCAGTGGCGCGCGCGCATCCAGTGCCTGTGCCAATGGCGACCGCAGCACGACCGGCCGGCGTTCGACGACGAAGCCCTGCTGGCCACGCTCGGGGACTGGCTCGGTCCCGCGCTCGAAGGCATCACCCGGCTGTCGGCGCTGCCGGCCGAGGCCTTCGCGCAGGCACTGAAGTCGCGCCTGGCGTGGCCGCTGCAGCGCGAACTCGACGCGCTGGCACCGGCACGCCTGCAGGTGCCCTCCGGCCGCCAGCGTGCGCTCCAGTACCAGCCGGGCCAGCCGCCGGTGCTGGCGGTGAAGCTGCAGGAGCTGTTCGGCCTGGCCGACACCCCACGCATCGCCGAGGGCCGGGTCCCGGTGCTGCTGCACCTGCTCTCGCCGGCCGGGCGGCCGATCCAGGTCACCGGCGACCTGGCCGGATTCTGGGAGCGCACCTACCCCGAGGTGCGCAAGCAGCTCAAGGGCCGCTACCCCAAGCACCCCTGGCCCGAGGATCCGTGGTCGGCAACACCCACGCACCGGGCCAAGCCGCGCAGCAAAGTCTGACGTCCGATCGCGCTCCGGAGTAGGGGCTCTGCGCGACATCCAACCGGTCCGGACGCAAGTGCCACGCTCCGGGACCGCGTGCCGGGACGTACGCGACATGGATGTCGCGTAAGAGCCTACACGGACGTACTTGCAGCGATCCCGGCACGCGGTCCCGGAGCGTGGCACGACCTACGGAGCCGGATCCTCGGGTGGCCGACGGTGTGGGCGGGCGATCACTCGGCCATCTGCGCCTGCGCCGCGATCCAGGCGTCGATGCGGACCTCGAGCACCGACAGCGGCAGCGCGCCGGCACCCAGTACCGCGTCGTGGAATGCCCGCAGGTCGAAGCCGGCCCCCAGCGCCTGCTCGGCACGCGCGCGCAGCGCGCTGATCTTCAGCTGCCCGATCTTGTAGGCCAGCGCCTGCCCCGGCGTGGCGATGTAACGGTCGATCTCGTTGACGATGTCCAGCTCGGTCTTGGGCGCATTGGCCCTGAAGTACTCGATCGCGCGCTCCCGGCTCCAGCCCTTGGCGTGCATCCCCGTATCCACCACCAGGCGTACCGCGCGCCACATCTCGTAGGCGAGCTGGCCCATGCGGTCGTAGGGATCCTCGTACAGGTGCATGTCGTAGCCCAGCTGCTCGGCGTACAGCCCCCAACCCTCGACATAGGCGGTGAACGGCGAAACCCGGCGGAACATCGGCTGCTCGGGCATCTCCTGGGCCAGCGCGATCTGGAAGTGGTGGCCGGGCACCGCCTCGTGCAGCGACAGCGGAACCATCTCCCAGATCGGCCGGGTCTCGGGCTGGTACAGGTTCACGTAGTAGTAGCCGGCACGGCTGCCGTCCACCGCCGGGCCCTGGTAGTAGGCGGTCGTGGTGTCGGGCGCCACCGCCTCGGGAATCGGCACCACGCCGTAGGGCATGCGCGGCAGCCGGCCGAAGATGCGCACCACCTCCGGGTCGATGCGCTTGGCGATCGCCCGGTAGTGCTGCAGCAGCGCCTGCGGGTCGGCATGGAAGAACTTCGGGTCGGTGCGCAGGTGCTCGAAGAACGCGGCCAGGTCGCCGTCGAACCCCACTTCCCGGCGCACCGCCTCCATCGCGATGCGGATGCGTGCGACCTCCGACAGGCCCAGCGCATGGATGGCCTCGGCATCCATCTCGGTGGTCGTGTAGCCGCGTGCCAGGTGGTCGTACCAGGCCTTGCCGTCGGGGAGCTCGCCGGCGGCGATCGATGCACGGGTGCGCGGAAGGTACTCGTCGTTGAAGAACGCCTGGAAGCGACGCAGCGCCGGCAGCACGGTATCGGCGACCGCTGTGCGCGCCTGCGCCTGCAGGGCTTCGCGGCGCGCCTGCGGGATCGACTCGGGCAGCGCCGCGAACGGCGCGTAGAAGCGGCTGTCCGCCGGATCCTCGACGATCTGCACGGCGATCTGCGCCGGCAGCCGCTGCATGATCGCGCGCGGCGCCACCCAGCCCGAGGCCAGGCCTGCCCGCATCAGTGCGATGTTCTGGTCGATGTAGTCGCCGTAGCCGCGCAGGCGCGCCAGCCAGTCCGCATGGTCCTTCTCGGTGCGCGGGCGCAGGACCTGCAGCAGCCGTTCGGCGACCGAGTGCGGGCCGCCGTCGTGCTCGACCGGGATGCGTTCGGTCGGAAAGCGCTGGCCGGCGATCGCGCGCTCGAGCAACAGCGCGAAGATGTCGTAATTGAGCCGGTCGGCGTCCGCAAGTTCGCTGCGGTCGATCGCGTGCAATGCCTGCAGCGCCTCGCGGTCGGCCCGCTGCGAGGCGGCGATGGCGTCCGGGCGCAGGTCCGGCCAGCGGTCGTTGTAGCGCGGATCGCCCAGGTAGCTGGCCCAGGTCGGGTTTTCGCGCAACCGCCGCTCCCATTGCGATTCGAACAGCGCGTGCAGGCGCTCGCTGGCGGTCGCGGCCGCAGGGGCGGCGGCCGGTGCGGCGCGCAGCGCGGCCGGCGCGCACAGGGCGAGGATCAGGCACAAGGTGGCGCACAGCCTCATCGGGGTTCTCCGGACACGACCAGGCCCGCATGCTAGCGCGAGGTGGGAACTCCCGCCGCCACCGGCCGGTCCGTGCCTGCAACGCTCAGGTCCCGGCGATGCATCTTCCTTTCAGCTTCCCCCGGCTATAAGCACCCGCATGATGAGCCAACCCACCCGCGTGCTGGTCTGGATGCTCGGCGCGCTGGCCGCCGTCGCGCTGCTGGCGCTGGTCCTGATCGAACCGCTGATCGCCGCCTTCCGCGCCACCCCGGTGTTCAACGCCGTGATCCTGGGCGTGTTCGCCGTGGGCGTGCTGGTCAACCTGCGCCAGGTGCTGCGGCTGCAGTCGGAAGTGCGCTGGATCGAGTCGTTCCGGCGCAGCAACCCGGCGCGTGCGCCGGCCGGGCAACCGCGCCTGCTGCGGCCGATGGCCAGCATGCTGGCCGGACGCGAGCGCGGGCCACGCTCGCTCTCCACCGCCTCCACGCGCTCGATCCTGGACAGCATCTACCTGCGGCTGGAGGAATCGCGCGATCTCTCGCGCTACCTGATCGGCCTGCTGATCTTCCTGGGGCTGCTGGGCACCTTCTGGGGGCTGCTGCGCACGATCGGTTCGGTCAGCGGCATCATCGCCGGGCTCTCCGGTGGCGCCGACGCGATGGCGCTGTTCGAGAACCTCAAGACCCAGCTGCAGGCGCCGCTCTCGGGCATGGCCACCAGCTTCTCGACCTCGCTGTTCGGCCTGGCCGGATCCCTGGTCGTGGGCTTCCTGGACCTGATGGCCGGCCACGCCGCCAACCGCTTCTACCAGGAGGTCGAGGAATGGCTCTCGGGCATGACCCGGCTGTCCTCGGGCGGTCTGGCGGGCGAGGGCGAGGCCAGCGTGCCCGCCTACGTCCAGGCGCTGCTGGAGCAGACCGCCGATGGCCTGGAGCGCATGCAGCGCGCGTTCGTCGATGCCGAGCGCGAACGCCGCGCCGGCGCCGAGCAGCTGGGCGAGCTCAATGCCCAGCTCTCGAAGCTGGGTGAACTGCTCGCGCGCGAGTCGCGCGGGCTCGGCCAGCTCGCCGACAGCCAGGAGGAATTGCGCAGCGCCGTGCGCGCGCTGGTGCAGGCGCAGACGCAGGCGCCGCTGGCCGAGGAGCTGCGCGCCGAGCTGCGGCTGCTGGCACGCACGATCGCCGCGGCACTGGACGGCAAGCGCGGCGGCAGCGGGCCGGACTGAGCCATGGACACGCTGGCGCGCCGCCGCCGCAGCGTCGACTTCTGGCCGGGCTTCGTCGATGCCCTGAGCGCACTGCTCATGGTGCTGGTGTTCCTGCTGCTGGTGTTCGCCATCGGCCAGTTCGTGCTCTCCGATGCGATCAGCGGGCGCGACCGCACCATCAACGCACTCAATGCCCAGATCGCCGCGCTGGCCGACTCGCTGTCGATGGAACGCTCGGGCCGGGCACGCGCAATCGCGCAGGTGCAGGAACTCTCGGCGAGCCTGACCGCGCGCACAAGGGAACGCGACGCACTGGCGGGTGAGCTCGCCGGCACCGCGGCCGCGCTCGACGCCGCCCGCGAGACGCTGGCGCACAACGAGGAGGCGATTGCCCGCCTGGGCGCCGACATCGCCGCGCTGGAGGCATTGAAGGCACAGCTGGAATCGGAGATCGCCGCGCGCCTGGCGGACCTGGAAACCACGCGTGAGCAGCTTGTGGCGCAGACCGAACTGAGCGCGAAATCCGCCGCCCAGGTCGAACTGCTGAACCGGCAGCTGGCGGCGTTGCGCGAGCAGCTGGCACAGATCACCGCGGCGCTGGAGCTGGCCGAGTCCGAAAGCCGCAGCAAGGATCTGGAACTGGAGGAGCTGGGCCGCCGCCTGAACCTGGCGCTGGCCGACCGCGTGCACGAGCTCTCGCGCTACCGCTCGGAGTTCTTCGGCCGCCTGCGTGCGATCCTGGGCGAGCGCAGCGACGTGGAGATCGTCGGGGACCGCTTCGTGCTGCCCACCGGGCTGCTGTTCCCCACCGCGTCGGACGAGCTCACCGACGAGGGACGCGACCAGCTCGAGGACCTGGCCACGACGATCCAGGCGGTCGCCGCCGAGATCCCCTCCGACCTGGACTGGGTGCTGCGCATCGACGGCCACACCGACCGGCGCCCGATCCATACCGCACGCTTTCCGTCCAACTGGGAGCTCTCGACCGCGCGCGCGGTGGCGGTCGTCAAGTACCTGGTCGCACGCGGGATTCCGGCGCACCGGCTCTCGGCCAACGGCTTCGGTGCGCACCGGCCGCTGGATCCGGCCGACACCGAGGCTGCCTATGCGCGCAACCGGCGCATCGAGATCCAGTTGACCAATCGCTAGGGAAGGTCTGATCCAGTCCATCCTGGACTGGATCAGACTCGCCGAGTCCGGCGCATGTCCGGACTCGGCTCCGCCGGATCAAGCTCTTGCGTGCTTGATCCGCGAGCGCGCCCTCCATGGCGCGCGAACCTCTGAACCTGTTCAGAGGTTCCCAAGCGAACCGATGGATCGTTCTGCGGGTCGATCGCGGCCATGGGCCGCTCCCACGCCGATCCGCGCGGCGATCTCGCAGCAGTGGATCGCCGGCAACGCCGGCTCCTACGGAGCCAAAGCAACCAAGGCGAAAGCAACACGAAACGGAAGCGTGAGGTCCGCGGGGCGCGGTTCACGTCCGCTTCAACGCCGGCCCGCGACCGTGCCCGCCCACGATGCCGCCAATTCCGCGACAATACGTGGCCTTTGAGCAGCAAAGCCCCGTGACCGAGACCGAACCTGCCATCCGCTTTTCCGGCGTCCGCATCGACCGTGGCGAGCGCACCGTGCTGCAGGACGTGGACCTGGCGATCCCGGCCGGCAGCGTGACGGTGATTTTCGGCCCCAGCGGAGCGGGCAAGTCCACCCTGCTGCAGGCGGCCACCGGCGAGCTGGTGGCCGACGCCGGCAGTGTCCGCGTCCTCGGGTGCGAGCTGCCGCTCAGGCACGCGGCGCTGTTCGAGCTGCGTCGCAGCATCGGCGTGCTGCTGCAGGGCAGTGGCCTGCTCAGCGACCTGGACGTGTTCGAGAACGTGGCCCTGCCGCTGCGCACCCACACCGACCTGCCCGAGGCGCTGGTGCAGCGCATCGTCCACATGAAGCTCAATGCCGTGGGCCTGGCCGGTGCCGCAGAGCTGTCGCCGCAGCAGCTCTCCGGCGGCATGATCCGCCGCGTCGCGCTGGCGCGGGCGCTGGTGCTGGACCCGCCGCTGATGCTCTACGACGAGCCGCTGACCGGCCTGGACCCGATCGCCATCGGCGTGATCACCAGCCTGATCGTGGGCCTGAACCGCACCCTGGGTCTGACCTCGGTGCTGGTCACCCACCACATCCACGAAAGCCTGGAGATCGCCGACCGCGTGGTGGTGATCGCCAACCGCACGATCGCCTTCGTCGGCACCCGCGAGGAACTGGCCAGCAGCCGCGACCCGCTGCTGGCCCAGTTCCTGGAAGGCAAGCCCGACGGCCCGATGGGCTTCGACTACGAGCGCGCGCAGCGCCGGGAGGTCGCGCGTGCCGCTCCGTGAGAGCCTGGGCGCGGTCGGCCGCATCGGCGGCATCGGCGTGTTCGCACTGCGCATCCTGGGCGCGATCCGCATGCGCCGCGGCCAGTTCGGCGACACCGTGCGGCAGATCTACGTCATCGGCGCGCGCTCGGTGCCGATCGTGGCCTTCGGCGGCGCCTTCGTCGGGCTGGTGATGGCACTGCAGGGCTACCGCACGCTGGAGATCTTCGGAGCCAGTTCGGCGCTGGGCACGGCGATCGGCGTATCGCTGTACCGCGAGCTGGGGCCGGTGCTGACCGCGATCCTGTTCGCCGGCCGCGCCGGCTCGGCAATGGCGGCCGAGCTGGGACTGATGCGCGCCACCGACCAGATCAATGCCCTCTCGATGATGGCGATCGACCCGGTGCAGAAGGTGGTGGTCCCGCGATTCCTGGCCGGTGTCATCAGCGTGCCGCTGCTCACGGCCGTGTTCTGCGCCTTCGCCATCCTCGGCGCCTGGTTCCAGGCGGTGCTGGTGCTGGAGGTCGACGCCGGCTTCTTCTGGTCGGCGCTGATGCAGAGTGTGGACTTCAAGGAGGACCTGTCGCAGGCGCTGGTCAAGGCGGTCAGCTTCGGTACCATCTGCTCGCTGCTGGCCACCTACGTGGGCTACCACGCCGAGCCCACCATCGAGGGCACCTCGGTGGCGACCACGCGCGCGGTCGTGCACGGTTCGCTGATGGTGCTGTTCCTGGACTTCGTGTTGAGTGCGTTGCTGTTCTAGAACCACGGTCTGGACCGGTCCATGCTGGACCCGTCCAGACCCGCCGGGCCCGGCACCTGTCCGGACCCGGCTGCACCGGATCGGGCACTGGCGCGCCCGGTCCGCGAGCGCGCCCTTACTGGCGCGCGATCCTCTGAACGCGTTCAGAGGTCCCTGGGCCCAGCGCCGGTGGAGGATCCAAAATGCCCTGCTTCGATCCAGCTGTGCAGTACCCCAGCAACGGCCGGCGGCTGCCGGCGCCGCGCCCCTCGACGCGAAGGGGGCCGAGCCGCCGGCGCAGCGGCTACGCGCGGGGCCGTGACGTGAACTCCACTCCCAATACGGTGGTCTGTTGCCATGGCTAGCGGCCTCAATCGCGTCGAGCTCAGCGTCGGCGCATTCATCATCATGGGCTTCGCCTGCGCGGTCGTGCTGGCGTTCGCCTCCACCAACCTGCGCAACCGCCTCACCGGCGAGCAGTACACGGTCACCGCGCGCTTCGCCAACAGCGGGGAACTGAAACCGCGCGCACCGGTCAAGATTGCCGGCGTGAAGATCGGCGAGGTCTCGGAGATCAGGCTGGATCCGGGCAACTACGAGGCGATCGCCACCTTGAGCATCAGCCACGAGGCCGGCGAACTGCCGGCCGACAGTTCCGCTGCGATCTACACCAGCGGCCTGCTGGGCGAGCGCTACGTGGGCATCACCCCGGGCGGTGATCTGGAGCCGTTGCGCCAGGGCGACGAGATCTTCCTGACCCAGTCGGCGATGGTGCTCGAGCAGCTGATCGGCAAGTACATGTTCGGTTCAGGCGGTTCCGGGGAAGGTGGCGCAGCTGCCGCGGTTCCGAACCCCGGCGCGGCGCCGGCGCCCACGCAGGCGCCTGGCGAACCCGTCGAACCGGAGGAACGCGAATGATCGATCGCATCGCCCTGGCTGCCTGTCTCGCCCTGTCGGGGGGCGGCGCCCTGGCCACCACGCCGGCGCTCTCCGGCGACACCGGGTACGCCCCGCAGCCGGGCGATTCGCCGCGCGAGATCGTGGCCACCCACAGCGGGCTGGTGCTGCGTACGCTGGTCGAGCAGCGCGACCAGTTCCGGGCCGACCCCGACGCGCTGGAGACCTTCGTCAAGCGCGAGTTCCGCAAGGTCTTCGACCGCGAATACTCGGCGCGGCTGGTGCTCGGACGCCACGGCCGCGGGCTGTCGGAGCCCGAACTGGTCGAGTTCGCCGAAGCGCTGGCCGACAACCTGATCGTGCGCTACGGCCGTGCGCTGCTGGACTTCGACCCGCACATCGACGTCAAGGTCGTGGCCGAAACACCGGTGCGGGACGGAAAGATGGTGCGCGTGTCCACCGAGGTCCTGCGCCGCGGCGGTCCGCCGGTCCCGGTGGCCTACGTGTTCCACCAGGACAAGGACACCTGGCGCGTGTTCGACGTGATCGTCGAAGGCGTGTCCTACGTGCAGACCTACCGCAACCAGTTCGAGGAGATGCTGCGCGAGCAGACCGTGGCCGAGGTCACGCGCAAGCTGCGCAAGGGCGAGGTCGATGCCCGCACGCAGTGAGAGCGAAGCGGACCCGGAGCACGGCACGCTGCGGCTGCGCGGCAGCATCGATGCCGCGTCCGCGCCCGCCCTGCTCGCCCAGTGGGCCGGGCGCGCGGCCACGCTGCGCCGGATCGACCTGTCGGCCGTGACCCGGATCGACAGCGCCGGCGTGGCCCTGGTGCAGGAGCTGCTCGAGCGCGCGCGCGCGGCCGGCGGCCAGGCCACGCTGACGCAGGTTCCGGACCGCTACCTGCAGGTGTGCAAGGCGCATCGCATCGACCACGGCACGGCCTGAAGCGCCGCTGGCAACCTCTGAACACGTTCAGAGGTTTGCGCGCCATGGATGGCGCGCTCGCCGATCAAGCACGTGAGTGCTTGATCCGGCGGAGCCGAGTCCGGACATGTGCCGGACTCGGCGAGTCTGATCAAGCCCAGGATGGACTTGATCAGACCTTCCCTCGCGCCCCGGGGTCCCGCAGAATGAGAAACCTCCGGATACCGACCCCGATGCAGCGCGTCCACCTCCCCGCCGTCCTGCTGCTGCTCGCGGCCCTGCTGCCGGGCTGCACGCACGCCCCGGTGCGCGCCGGCGGCGACGATGCCGCGGACCGCTCGCAGGCGGCCGGCGTCGAAACCGGCGGGCGCGATCGCGCGCAGGCGCAACGGCCGCAGACACCGGACCAGCTCGATCCGTGGGAGCCGTTCAACCGCAGGGTGTACGGCTTCAACCGCGGTTTCGACCGCGCGATCTTCCGGCCCGCGGCACGCGCCTACACCAACGTGGTGCCCTCGCCGGTGCGCAAGGGCATCTCCCATTTCTTCGACAACCTGCAGCAACCGGTCACGGCGCTGAACCTGCTGCTGCAGGGCGACGGCCAGATGGCTGCGTCCGCCGGCGGCCGCTTCGTGCTCAACACCACCGTGGGCGTGCTCGGTTTCCTGGATCCGGCCACCGACGCCGGGGTGCCGGTGTACCAGAGCGATTTCGGCGCCACCTTCGCGCACTGGGGCTGGGACCGCTCCCGCTACCTGATGCTGCCGCTGTTCGGCCCCTCGACGCTGCGCGATGGCGTCGGCAAGCTGGTGAACACCCGGGTGAGCCCGGTCGGGGTGGTCTCCGAGGAAGTGGGTCCGGGCGTGACGGTGATCTACGCGGTCGATGCGCGCGCGCGCGCGCTGCCGACCGACGCTTTCCTGGAGGGTGTCGAGGACGATTACCTGCTGCTGCGCGACGCCTACCTGCAGCGCCGCCGCTGCCAGATCCACGACTGCAGCGAGGAGATCCCCGACTATGAGATCCCGGACTACGATTTCGAGGTGCCGGACTTCCGGGGCAACTGACCGGGCCTGCGCCCGGGTCCCGTAGAATCGGGCGCTCGCCACACCGAACCGGAGCCCCCATGCACGGCACCCCCGAATCCGACGGCATCAGCCAGGAGCAGGCCGAGCAGGCCGTGCGCACGCTGCTGCGCTGGGCCGGCGAGGATCCCGCCCGCGAGGGCCTGCTCGATACCCCGCGGCGCGTGGTCGAGGCCTACCGCGACTGGTACTGCGGCTACGAGGTCGATCCCACCGAGTACCTTACGCGGACCTTCGAGGAGGTCGCCGGCTACGACGAGATGATCGTGCTGCGCGGGATCGATTTCGAGTCGCACTGCGAGCACCACATGGCGCCGATCATCGGCCGCGCCCACGTCGGCTACCTGCCGACCGACCGCGTGGTGGGCATCTCCAAGCTGGCGCGGGTGGTCGAGGCCTACGCGCGCCGCTTCCAGGTGCAGGAGAAGATGACCGCGCAGATCGCCCAGTGCATCGAGCAGGCGCTGCGGCCGCGCGGCGTCGGCGTGGTGATCGAGGCCGAGCACGAGTGCATGACCACGCGCGGCATCCACAAGCGCGGCGTCTCGATGGTGACCAGCCAGATGCTCGGCAGCTTCCGCGAGGACGCCCGTACCCGCGCCGAGTTCCTGCGGTTCATCGAGGTCGGACACGGCCGCTGAGCAGCGGCCCGTCGCGCAGGGCAGGCCCGGACAGATCCATCGTGGACTTGTTCAATGGACGCTCAGCCGGCGGCCTGCTCCACGACAGCGGCGAAGGCTTCGGCGAAGCGCACCGGATCCATCAGCGGCGAGGCGCGCATGCGTTCGCGCAATTGCTCGCGAAGCGCACGCCGGTGCCCGGCGTCGGCGGCCAGGCGCGCGGCGATGGCGACGTAGCCGGCACGATCGGCGGCCACGCACTCGGGCAGGCCGACCGCATCGAGGATCGAAAGACTCAGCCTGGCCGGCATCAAGGCACCGGGCAGCGTGACCACCGGCACGCCCTGCCACAGCGCCTGGCAGGTGGTGGTGCCGCCGTTGAACGGCAGCGGGTCCAGGGCGATGTCGATCTCGGCGTACCGCGCCAGCAGTTCCGGCGGTGAGGGCACCGGCGGGCGCAGCTCCAGCCGTGCCGGATCCAGGCCGGCGGCGGCGAAGCGCCCGGCGATGCGCTCGCGCACGCCGCCGTCGGCCAGGCCCATCGCGCACAGACGCAGCGTGGAGTCCGGCACCGCCTGCAGCACCTGCACCCACAGCGACACGGTGGCCGGCGACAGCTTGGCCAGGTGGTTGAAACTGCCGAAACGGACCGGTCCGTCGCTACGCGCGCCGACCTTAGGCGTGCCGGCGATCGGCTCGAAGCAGAACAGGCCGCCGCGCAGCCGGTACAGGTGCTCGTGGCACATCGAAGCGGCCGTGGACGGCAGCGTGGCATCGTCGCCGACCAGTCCGTCCATGGCCGCCAGTCCGGTGCTGAACGGGTAGCCCAGCCAGGCCAGCTGCGCCGGCGCCGCACGCGAGGCGAGCAGGCGCGGGCGCGCGCCGTGGGTGTAGCCGCCCAGGTCCAGCAGCACGTCGATGCCGTCGGCCTGCATCGCGTCGAACACCTCGGCATCGCTGCGGCCGCGGGTAGCGCGCCAGTCCGGAACCCGGGCCGCCAGCTGGGCGGTCAGCGCGTCGGGCTCGCCATCGTGGTAGACGAAGGGCTGCACGCGTGCGCGCGGCAGCTCGCGCAGCAAGGGTGCGGTGAACCAGCCCATCGGATGGTTGCGCAGGTCGGCCGAGAGCAGGCCCAGCCGCAGCGGCCGGCCCGCGCGCGGCGGGCGCGAGGCCAGCACGGCCTCGGGCAGCTTGGGAAACCCGGCCCCGAGCTGGCGGTGGCGTGCAGCCACGCCCTGTGGCGGCAGCGAATCGTCGTACAGCGCAGCCAGACAGGCGTTCTGGCGCGCGCTCAGCGCATGCGGGGCGGCCTTGAGCGCGGCCAGCGACTGCTCGCCGGCCGCTGCCGCCTCGCCACAGAACAGCAGCGGCGCGGCCTGCGCGGCGCGCACCTGCCAGGCCCCGGGATGACGCGCAAGGACGCGCTCGGCCAGGCTCAGCGCCGCGCCGATCTGCAACCGGTCGCCCAGCAGCTCGATCAGCAGCGCGGCCGCGATCGGGTGGCTGGCGTCCATCGACAGTGCGCGCCGCGCGTGGGTCTCGGCAGCGCCGGATTCCCCGAGCATCTGCGCGGCGGCGGCGGCGAAGGCGTGCAGGTGCGGATTGGCCGGATTCGCGCCCAGCGCCCGGTTCAGGGCGCTGCGCGCGAGCTGTGCCTGGCCCAGGCCGAGGGCGACCTGCGCAAGCAGGCCCAGCGTCTGCGGTTCGGGCGCTTCCTCCAGCGCCGGCACCAGCGCCCGCAGCGCCGCCTCGCGGTCGCCGCGCGCCAGCGCCTGGCGGGCATCGTGCAGCCGCTGACCCATCGCGCCTTCCCGTGCCACCGCCTCAGGCCGCCGCACGGCGGGCCTGGACCGGTTCCCGCCACCGTTGCATGAGCTCGTCCCAGCGCGGCTGGACAGCGGCCAGGTGCCGCAGCTTGACGTGGCCGAAGCCGCGGATGTGTTCGGGCAACTGCGCGATCTGCACCGCCAGCGCGTGGTTGTCGCCCTCGAGCCCGGCGACCAGCTCCTGGACCGTGGCGAAATAGTCCTGGGCCAGCTTGCGTTCCATGCGCCGTTCGCCGCTGCGGCCGAACGGGTCCAGCGCGGTGCCGCGCAGGAAGCGCAGCTTCGCCAGCAGCCGGAACGCGGTGAACACCCAGGGCCCGTACTCCTTCTTGACCAGGTGGCCGTCGGCGTCCTTGTTCGCCAGCAGCGGCGGCGCCATGTGGAAGTGCAGCCTGGCGCCGTCCTCGAAGGTCTGGGCGATGCGCTTGCGGAAATCGCTGTGCGCGTACAGCCGCGCGACCTCGTACTCGTCCTTGCAGGCCATCAGCTTGAAGGCGTAGCGCGCCACCGCCTCGGTCAGGGCGCAGGCGCCGGGCACCGCGGCCAGCTCGGCGCTGCGCACGCGGTCGACCAGGGCGCGGTAGCGCTGCGCCCAGGCGCGGTTCTGGTAGCCGGTCAGGAAGGCTACGCGGCGGGCGATGCGCTCCTCCAGCGAGCCCGAAAGTGTGACGTCGTCCAGCGCCGGGGCCGGCGCGCCGGCGTCGTGGGCCGGGCCGGTGTCGGCGAGGCCGGCGGCCGCGAGCACGGCATCGGGATCCACCGCCGCCAGCCGGCCCCAGGCGAATGCGTTGCGGTTCATTTCCACCGCGGCGCCATTGAGTTCGACCGCGCGCATCAGCGCTTCGTGGGAGATCGGCACCAGGCCGCACTGCCAGGCGTGGCCGAGCATGAACAGGTTGGTGGCGATGGCGTCGCCCAGCAACCGCGTCGCCAGCTCGGTGGCGTCCACGAGCATCGGCTCGGCGCCGGCCAGCGCCAGCCGCACCGCGTTGACGATCTCCGCGTGCGGGAACTGCATGTCCGGATGGCGCTGGAACGGCCCGGGCATCGCCTCGTAGCTGTTGAGCACCACGCGGGTGCGCCCGGCGCGGATCTTCGACAGCGCCCAGTAGTCGTTGACCACGACCATGTCGCAGCCCAGCACCAGGTCGGCCTCGCCGGCGGCGATGCGCACGGCGTGGATGTCGGACGGCCGTGCCGCGATGCGCACGTGGGTGGTGACCGCGCCGCCCTTCTGCGCCAGTCCGGTCTGGTCCAGCACCGTGGCCCCCTTGCCCTCCAGGTGCGCGGCCATGCCCAGCAGCGCGCCAATGGTGACCACGCCGGTGCCGCCGATGCCGGTGACCAGGATGTTCCACGGCTGCGCCAGCTGCGTGTGCGCGACCGGATCGGGCAGGGACGCGAGCCGCCCGGCAGCGCCCACGGCCTTGCGTTTCCTCAGGCCGGCCCCGTGGACGGTAACAAAGCTGGGGCAGAAGCCCTGCACGCACGAATAGTCCTTGTTGCAGTTGGACTGGTCGATCTCGCGCTTGCGCCCGTACTCGGTCTCCTTCGGCAGCACCGAGACGCAGTTGGACTTGACCGAACAGTCGCCGCAGCCCTCGCACACCAGCGTGTTGATGAACACCCGCTTGACCGGGTCGGGCAGCTTGCCGCGCTTGCGCCGGCGACGCTTCTCGGCGGCACAGGTCTGGTCGTAGATCAGCACGCTGACGCCGGGCGTCCCGCGCAGGCGCCGGTGCACGGCATCGAGCGCATCGCGGTGCTCGAACGCGGTGCCCTCGGGGAAGATTTCCGGGCGGCTCCACTTGGCGATGTCGTCGGACATCACCACGATCGTGCGCACGCCCTCGGCGCGGACCTGATGGGCGATGTCGGGCACCGACAGCGGACCGTCCACCGGCTGGCCGCCGGTCATCGCCACCGCGTCGTTGTACAGGATCTTGTAGGTGATGTTGACCCTGGCGGCGACCGCCTGGCGGATTGCCAGCGACCCGGAATGGAAATAGGTGCCGTCGCCCAGGTTCTGGAACACGTGCTGCTCGTCGGTGAACGGTGCCTGGCCGCACCAGGTCGCGCCTTCGCCGCCCATCTGGGTGAAGGTGTCGGTGTTGCGGTCCATCCAGGTAACCATGTAGTGGCAGCCGATGCCGCCCAGGGCGCGGCTGCCCTCGGGCACCTGGGTGGACAGGTTGTGCGGGCAGCCCGAGCAGTAGTGCGGTACGCGCTGGAAATTCGCCCGCGGCAGCGCCAGCTCGGCCTCCTTGGCGGCGAGGAACTGCAACTGTCCGTCGATGCGTTCGGAGCGGTGGAAGCGCGACAGGCGCCGGGCGATGACGCGGGCGATGCGCGCCGGTGTGAGCTCGCTGGTGGAGGGCAGGATCCACTCGCCGGCCTCGTCGAACTTGCCCACGATGGCCGGGCGGAGCGCGTGCTCCCAGTTGTACATGTGTTCCTTCATCTGCGACTCGATGAACGAACGCTTCTCCTCGACCACGATGATGTCCTGCAGCCCGCGCGCGAAGGCGCGGATGCCCTCGGGCTCCAGCGGCCAGCTCATTCCGACCTTGTAGACGCGGATGCCGATGTCCTCGCAGGCGCGGCGGTCCAGGCCCAGGTACTCCAGCGCCTGCAGCACGTCCAGGAAGCTCTTGCCGGTGGTGACGATGCCCAGCTGCGCGCGCGGGGAGTCGAAGACGATCCTGTCGATGTGGTTGGCGCGTGCGAACGCCAGCGCGGCGTCGCTGGCGTACTGGTGCAGCCGCAGCTCCTGGTCCAGCGGCGGGTCCGGCCAGCGGATGTTCAGGCCCCCGGGCGGCAACTCGAAGTCGGGGACCACGAGGTCGAGCTGGTGCGGATCGACCTGCACGCTGGCCGAGGATTCCACCGTTTCGGCGATGGTCTTGAAGCCGACCCAGCGTCCGGTGAAGCGGCTCATCGCCCAGCCCAGCAGACCCATGTCGAGGATGTCCTGCACCCCGGCCGGGTTGAGCACCGGCATCATCGCCGAAACGAACTCCAGCTCCGAGCCGTGCGGCAGCGTGGAGGAGCGGCAGGCATGGTCGTCGCCGGCCAGCACCAGCACACCGCCGTGGCGGGAGGTACCGGCGGCGTTGCCGTGCTTGAACACGTCGCCACTGCGGTCCACGCCCGGGCCCTTGCCGTACCACATCGCGAACACGCCCTGGAAGCGGGCGCCCGGAAACAGGTTGACCTGCTGGCTGCCCCAGACCATGGTCGCGGCCAGGTCTTCGTTCAGGCCCGGTGTGAACTCGACCTGCGCACCCTTCAAATGCGTGCGCGCGCGCCACAGCTCCAGGTCCAGCCCACCCAGCGGCGAGCCGCGGTAGCCGGAGACGAAGCCGGCGGTGGACAGTCCGGCGGCGTGGTCGCGCATGCGCTGCATCAGCGGCAGCCGCACCAGCGCCTGCACGCCCGAGAGGTAGATGCGCCCCTGCCCGCGGGTGTAGCGGTGCTCCAGGGTGTACTCCAGATCGAGCTGCTCGGCGGGGACGGCCATGGGCGGGCAATGCGGGGGCAAAGACCGGAAATTGTAGCAAGCGCCCATCCGGCAAGGCTTTCAGGGGCCACCGGAACGGCCTTCGGGTGCTAAGCTGGCCGCGCACGCAGCGACCGGGGGGGCGCATGTCGAACTACGCCGCATGGGCACCGATCGCGATGCTGGCCGCGCTGCTGGCCGCACTGCCGGCGCGCGCGCAGCAAGAAGCGGCGGCAGCGCTGCTGCCGGTGCCACAGGACGAGTACTACGACCGCGATCCGGCCGCGGTGATGCCGCAGATCATCGGCGCCGACGATCGCAAGGCGCGCCGCAACCTCGAGATGATCCTGGACTACGACCCGCGCAACGTCGAGGCGCGCGTCACCCATGCCTTCCACCTGCTCGAGCGCGGCATGAACCGCCACGCCGAGCAGGAGTTCGGCCTGGCCATCAACATGGCCCGCCGCGGCAGCGTGCAGGAGCGGCACGCCTACTGGGCGCACGGCTGGGGCCTGTTCCGCACCGGCGAGTACCGGCGTGCGCTGGAGCGCTGGCGCCAGGCCGAGGTGCTGCACGGCGGCCGTCCCGACTGGGTCCCGTGGACCTACGCGCTGTCGCTTTGGATGGCCGGCGACCGCGAGCTGGCGGTGGACTTCTGGCGCGCCGCAGTGCGCAGCGACGCCGAACGCTGGGGCTCCAGCAAGGGCCTGGCCCGCGAGATCCAGGACTGGTCGCCGAACCAGCGCCTGGCCGCCGAGGCCCTGCACGCGGAGTGGAAGCGCCGGCTCACCGGCAGCTAGCCTCCGGAGCCCGGACGAGGACGCACGGGACCTTGTAGCTGGCCCTGAACCGCCTGCGTCGTGGCGCGTTATCCTCGACGGCCCCGCCCCCGTGGAGCGCCGCCATGCGCCCGATGCCCGCGCCCATTACGATCCTGCTCTGCCTGCTGGCCACCGCCACCGCCATGTCCGCCGATCGCATCACCGGAGCCCCGTTCGCCACCCGCTCGGAGGTGCTGGCGCCGCAGGCGATGGCGGCGACCTCGCACCCGCTGGCCACCCAGATCGCGCTCGATGTGATGCGCGCGGGCGGCAGCGCCGTGGATGCAGCGATCGCCGCCAACGCCGCGCTGGGCCTGATGGAGCCCACCGGCAACGGCATCGGCGGCGACCTGTTCGCAATCGTGTGGGATCCGGCGACGCAGAAATTGCACGGTTACAACGGCTCGGGCCGGTCGCCGAGAGGCCTGAGCCTGGAGTGGTTCCACGAGCACGGCCACGAGCAGGTGCCCTCGTACGGCCCGCTGCCGGTGACGGTGCCCGGCACGGTCGATGGCTGGTTCGCGCTGCACGGCCGCTTCGGAAAAAAGCCGATGCGGCAGGTGCTGGCGCCGGCGATTCGATACGCGCGCCAGGGCCACCCGGTGGCCGAGCTGATCGCCTACTACTGGGACCGCCGCGTACCGCTGCTGTCGCAGTTCCCCGGCTTCAGCGAGCAGTTCACCGTCGACGGCCGCGCGCCGCGCAAGGGCGAGCTGTGGAAGAATCCGAACCTCGCCGACACCCTGGAGAAGATCGCCCGCGGCGGTCGCGACGCCTTCTACAAGGGCGCGATCGCGCGGACCATCGCCGACTACATCCAGGCCCAGGGCGGCTTTTTGTCGGTCGAGGACCTGGCCGCGCACCAGGGCCAGTGGGTGGAGCCGGTTTCGACCAGCTACCGCGGCGTCGAGGTCTGGGAGCTGCCGCCCAACGGCCAGGGCATCGCCGCGTTACAGATCCTGAACATCCTGGAGGGCTACGACCTGTCCAGCCTCGGCTTCGGCAGCCCCGCGCACGTGCACCGGTTCGTGGAGGCCAAGAAGCTGGCCTTCGAAGACCGCGCGCGCTGGTACGCGGACCCGGATTTCTTCGACACGCCGGTGTCGGCGCTGCTGGACAAGCGCTACGCAGCGCAGCGCCGCGAGCTGATCGATCTGTCCTGCGCCAGCCGCAGCCTGGAGGCCGGCAACCCGGCGCTGGCCGAGGGCGACACCATCTACCTGACTACCGCCGATGCCAGCGGCATGATGGTCTCGCTGATCCAGTCGAACTTCCGCGGCATGGGCTCGGGCATGGCGCCCCCGGGGTTGGGCTTCATCCTGCAGGACCGCGGCGAGCAGTTCGTGCTGAAGCAAGGACACCCCAACAGCTACGCCCCGGGCAAGCGGCCCTTCCACACCATCATCCCGGCCTTCATCACCCGCGACGGCAAACCGTGGGTGTCCTTCGGCGTGATGGGCGGCGCCATGCAGCCGCAGGGTCACGCCCAGATCGTGATCAACCTGATCGACTTCGGCATGAACCTGCAGGAAGCCGGCGATGCCCCGCGCATCCACCACGACGGTTCCACCGAACCGGCCGGACAGAACCTGCCGATGAACGACGGCGGCGTGGTCGAGCTGGAAAGCGGATTCCCGCCCGAGACCGTGCGCGAGCTGCAGAAGATGGGCCACGACGTGCAGCACGCGGTGGGCCCGTTCGGCGGCTACCAGGCGATCGCGCGCGACCCGGACACCGGCGTGTACACCGGCGCCTCGGAAAGCCGCAAGGACGGCCACGCGGCGGGCTATTGAACGTCGCCGGATATCGCCGCCGCGCGCAGCGGCCGCGGGACCAGGACCGCGGGACGCGATGAATCACCTCATCACACGGCTGATCGCCGCTGCGCTGTGGTTCGCGCCGTCGGCCCTCCTCGCGCAGGATGTGGCGTTGCCGGAGGCGCTCGCCGATCCGGTCGCCGACTTCCGTGAAGCGGCCACGCTGCACGTGGAAGCAACCGTGCTCGCACTGACGGCCGACGGTTCGCCGCGCGCGCAGCGGCTGGCGGCGGTATTGGCTGCGAGCCGGCTGCCACGACCGGCATGCGCGTCCGATGCGCCCTCCGATTGCACGCGGCAACCGGCGCACGGGCGCGTGCGCGAGCTGCTGGAGACGGCGTTGAAAGCCAATCCGGACGATGTGCTGCTGCACTGGATCGCCGCCCAGGACCCGTCACTGCCGCCGCAACAACGCCAGCGTCTGGTCGGCCGGCTGGCGGTACTGGAGCCGTCCAATGCCGCGGTCTGGCTGCTGCGTCTGCGCGGGGCGGCGCAGGACGGCGCAGCCGCTGCCGATGCCGTACTCGCCGCGGCCGCCGATGCCCAGCGCCATTCGCTGTATACCGGCGAGCGCATGCGTGCGTACCTGGATGCGTTCGAGACGCTGCCGCTACCGGCGGCCATGCGCGGCACGCTACCCGGCCTGGAGTGGACGCCGGACGATGCCACCGCGCGCGCCGTCCAGGCCCTGATGTCCTGGCTGTCGGACCCGATCCCTCCGGCGATGTTGCAGCTGATGCGCGAGTGCCGCGAGCCGCCGGCCGGCCGCCGTGCCCATTGCCTGACCATCGCCGAAACATTGCTCGCGCGCTCGGACTCCTCGCTGGCGGTGGCGATGGGCGCCGACCTGCTGGGCCGCCACGCCGACCCGGAGCGGCAGGCCGAGGCCCGCGCCCGCCGCCGCCAGGTGGCCTGGTGGCAGGCGCAGTCCGGTCTGGCCGAGCTCGATGCCGCCGACGCGCCCGAGCGCCTGCGCGTGGTGTTCGCCGCCTGGCGCGAACCGGGCGCCGGCGAGCTGTCGGTGCTGCGCGCGCAGGCGCAGGACCGGGGACTGCCGCTGGCGCCTCCGCCCGAATGGGCACCGGCACGGCAGCCATGAGGCTTGCCGGCGGTACCGACCGGCGTCAGGCTGCCAGCATGGACTGCCACGTCCGGCACCGCGCACGATGAGCACGGCCCCGCTGCTGCAGCAGGCCGCACTGCTCGCGCGCCAGGGGCAGCTCGCGCAGGCCCTGGACCTGTGCGAGCAGGCGATCGGCGCCGCCCCCGGCGATGCCGAGGCCTGGCGCTTCAAGGCCGGCCTGGCGGCGGCGATGGACCGCATGGACGAGGCCGCCGGCGCCTTTGAGCGCAGCCTGGCGCTGCGTCCCGACGACGGCGCCACGCTGCTGGATTACGGCAGTGCGCTGGCCGCGATCGGTGCCCACGAACCCGCGCTGGTGCGGCTGCAGCAGGCTGCCCAGGCGCTGCCGGCCGACCCGCGCGCGCCGTTTCGCGCTGCGGTCAGTGCATTCTCGCTGGGGCGCTACGAGCACGCCGCGACGCTGTTCGAACAGGCGCTGCAGCGCAAGCCCGACTGGGTCGAGGCCTGGAACAACCTGGCCACCGCGCATACCCGGGCCGACGCGCTGGCGCCGGCGCTGGCGGCGGCGCGCCGGGCGCAGGATCTGCGCCCGGACGAGCCGGCGCAACTGCACACGCTGGCGGCCGTGCTCTCGCGCACCTTCGACCGCGCCCAGCTCGAGGAAGGCCTGGCGCACGCGCAGCGTGCGCTGGCGCTGGCGCCGGACTTCGCCGGCGCGCACGAGCTGGCTGCGATCATCCTGCGCAAGCTCGACCGCATGGTCGAAGCCCGACCGCATGCACGCCGGGCCCTGGAACTGCAGCCGGAGAATCCGGACTACGCGGTGCTCTACGGCGACCTGCTGCTCGACGGCGGCGAAGCAGCGGCGTCCGAGCCGGTCTACGCGGCCGCCCTGCGACGCAGCCCCGACCACCCGGTGCTGCTGCGCCAGCACGCGATCGCGCAGCTGCTGCTGGCGCGGCCGGCGCCGGCGCAGGCGCAGCTCGAACGCGCACTGACCGCGGCGCCGCAGGACCAGCGCGCGATCGCCCACCTGGGCGTGGCGCTGTCGATGCAGGGCCGGCACGCCCCGGCGCGCGCGCTGATCGGGCTGGACCGGCACGTCCGGGCGGTGCCCCTGGCCGCGCCCGAGGGCTTTGCCGATACCGCTGCCTTCCATGCGGCGCTGGCCCAGGACATCCGCCGCCACAGCCAGCAACGTTTCGAGCCGCCCGGGCTGGCGGCGCGCCGGGCCTGGCTCAGCGGCGACCTGCTGGCCGATCGCACCGCGGCCATCGTCGGCTTCGAGCAGCGCCTGACCGCGGCGATCGCCGACTACATCGCCTCGTTGCAACCGGATCCCGAGGACGTGTTCCTGCGCGCCATCCCGCGGCGCTGGCGCATGCACGTGTGGGCCACCCGCAGCGACGATGGCGGCCGGATCGACACCCACATCCACGAGGAGAGCTGGCTCTCGGGCGCCTACTACGTGGAACTGCCGCCAGGGCTGGGGGCCGGTCCGGACGACCCGGCCGGCTGGATCGAGTTCGGCCGCCCGTTCGCCTCGCTGCCGGCGCCGCCGGAGGACTGGATCGTGCGGATGCGGCCCCAGGTCGGCACCCTGCTGCTGTTTCCCTCCTACCTGTTCCACCGCACGCTGCCCTACCGCGGCGAAGGCGAGCGCATCAGCATCTCCTTCGACCTGGCGGCGGTGGACTGAAGCCGCGCCGCAGTTCCGATCGCGGGCATGGCCCGCTCCCACCGTGCAGCACGCCGCCGCGTCGCAGCGGGCGAAGCGATGTGGGAGCGGGCCATGCCCGCGATCAACTGTGCCGGAACGGCCAGGACCGTACGCCCGCCCCACCCTACCGCCCGGCCGCGCCGCCGTTGTACCCTCCCCCGGACCCCGGCGCAGGAGGACCGACGGATGCGGACGATCCTGGTGGCGAGCTCCAAGGGCGGTTGCGGCAAGACCACGATCGCGACCAACCTGGCGGCCGCGTATGCGCTCCAGGGCCAGCGCACGGTCCTGGTGGACGCCGACCCGCAGCACTCGAGCTATCGCTGGTGCGAAAAGCGCGCCGGGATGGAGTCGGCGGTGCTGCCGATCGACGGCACCCGCAGCGGCTGGGACAAGCACCTGCCCGCCGACACCCAGCGCGTGGTCATCGATGCGGCCGCCGGCGCCCACGGTGGCCACCTGCGCGAGTTCCTGACCGGCGCCGAAGGCGTGCTGGTGCCGGTGCTGCCCTCGATCATCGACCTGGAAGCCACCGTCACCTTCCTGGACGGCCTGGTCAAGGTGCCGCGCGTGAACAAGGGCAAGCTGCCGGTGGCGCTGATCGCCAACCGCACCAAGCCCTGGACCAACGCCACCCAGAGCGTGCTCGAAACGCTCAAGTCCTGGCCCTACCCGCTGGTGGCGAGCTTGCGCGACACCCAGGCCTACGTGCTGCTGGCCGGCATCGGCAAGAGCCTGTTCGACTACCACTCCGAACAGGTCCGCAGCCACCAGGCCGACTGGGCGCCGCTGCTGCGGTGGCTCAAGCGTTGAGGTCTTCGCCGTCCGGAGAACTCGAGCCTGCAGGAGCCTGAGCTGCCGGCGATCCGCCAATCCATACGGCGTCCCAGAACGGATAGTCGCCGACCCGTGCTGCCAGCCCTGCCCGAAGCGGATTGGCGACGATATAGCGGGCCACGGCGACCAGATCCTCGTCGCTGCGCAGCGCATGATCGTGGAAGGTCTTGGCCCAGACCTTTCCCGGTGGCGGGATCTGCCGACGCAATCTCAGTGCTGAGCCCGACTTCAGGCGCCGGAGCAGGCCAGCCAGTGAGTCTCCTGCGCCGAGCTCGATCAGCGCATGCCAGTGGTCCGGCATCAGGACCCAGCACAGTGGGCGCGAAGCGCGCCACAGCAGAGGCTCGCTGAGCGCGCGCGCTGCGCGGCAGGCCCTCTCGAAATCGCGGAAAATCGGCTGGCGGCCCGCGGTGGTGGTAGTGACCAGGTAGACCTGGCCCTGGATCGAGCAGCGGCCGATGCGCAGTGCGCGGTGTCCGGGGTTGGCGTCCATGGCGCCAGCGTGCGCCGGGTGCGGCCGCAGGGGAGTCGGTGGAATGCCGAGGTTGTGGTAGGGAATCGCTGTATCCGGGTCGCCGGCGACGCCGGCTCCTACATCGTTCATTTGTAATCGGATGGACTCTCCCCGCTGGCGCAGCCATCCAGGTGCCAGCGGTGCTGGGATAGCGCCGCGCAAAAGCACAGCGAGGCGAGCCCATGTAGGAGCCGGCGTTGCCGGCGACCCGCCTCCCACTACGCAGCAATCAATCCGCCGGCACGCACCGCTCGCGCGCCCACTCGCGCAGCGCGGCGACCTGCTCGGCCATGGTCTGCGACAGCGGCCGCGTGCCGGCCAGTTCGGCGAGCACGTGTGCGCTGGCCAGGGGGTGCGAATCGGCGAAGGCGCGGTACAGCGCCGAGACGATCGCCTGCTCGATCTCGGCGCCCGAGTAGCCCTGGCTGGCCGCGACCAGGCCATCAAGGTCGAAGCCGGCCGGGTCGAGTTCGCGCCGGCGCAGATGGATCTCGAACGCGCTGCGGCGCGCGTCGGCGTCGGGCAGGTCCACGAAGAACAGCTCGTCGAAGCGGCCCTTGCGCACGAACTCCGGCGGCAGCCGGGCGATGTCGTTGGCGGTGGCGACCATGAAGACCTGGGCGCGGCGTTCGCTCATCCAGGTCAGCAGCGTGCCCAGCACGCGCCGCGAGACGCCCTCGTCGCCGTCGGACGCGGCCAGGCCCTTCTCGATCTCGTCGCACCACAGCACGCACGGCGCCATCGCCTCAGCGGTCTTCAGCGCCGCGCGCAGGTTGCGCTCGGTCTCGCCGTGGTACTTGTTGTACAGCGCGGCGAAATCCAGCCGCAGCAGCGGCACGCCGAAACCACCGGCGCAGGCCTTGGCGGCCAGGCTCTTGCCGCAGCCTTGCACGCCCAGCAGCAGGATGCCGCGCGGCGGTTCCAGGCCCTTGGGCGGCTGCGCGGCCAGGAACACCGCGCGGCGCGGCGCCAGCCAGGCCTTGAGCCGGGTCAGGCCGGCCACGTCGGAGAAGTCGGCGGCCTCGGGCTCGTACTGCAGCAGACCCTCGCGGCCGAGCAGCTCGAACTTGCCGCGCTGCGCCAGCCCTACGTCGGCCGCCGAGATGGCGCCGTCCTCGTGCACCACCCGGCGCACGATCGCGCGCGCGTCGGTCAGCGACAGACCGCGCAGGTGCCGCACCAGCGCGCGCTGGGCGGCGGCGTCGATCTCCACGCGGCGGCCCTCGTGCTCGCGCGAGTACGCGAAGGCCTCCTCGCGGATCAGCTTGCCCAGCATCGCCTCGTCGGGCAGCCGCACCTCGTAGCGCGTGGCCAGCGACTCGATCTCCTCGGGCAGCTCCAGCGCGGCGCCGGCCAGGATCACGGTCTGCGGCGAGGCCGCGCGCCCGAGCACGATCTCGCGCAGCCGCCGCACGTTCATCGCGTAGCGCAGGTAGGGCGGGAAATCCAGCAGCAGCCAGATCCCGCGCTGCGTCTGCCGGGCCATGAACTCCAGCACCTGGCCCGAATCGTTGCAGGCCGGCGCATCGTCCACGTCCAGGTCCAGCCGCTTGAGCCCGTCGGTGATCGACCAGCGCCACAGCGGCCGCAGCGCCTGCGCGACCACGTGCCGCAGGGCCTCCTCCAGCAGCGCCTCCTCGTGCGTCTGGATCCGGATCAGCGGCGTGCCCGAGCGCACCAGCACGGCCAGGTCGTGGGCGTCGAACATCGGCGAACTTCCCCCGGGAAGGCGCTGAGCCTAAGGGCGCGCGGGTCGGCGGGCAACCGAGGCGCGCCGGTGCTCCCCCCGGCCGGTCGCTTATGGTGCGTACACGCTCCCCGGAGGTGACCGTTATATGCTCAGGGCATCTTCGGTGGGGTGAATCCGATGCGTATTTTGACTTTCCTGTTCAGCATGCTGGTGATCGCGACGGCGACGGCACAACCGCCAAGCCAGCTTTACTCGCTCCCGTCGCCGCCGGAATCGGCGCGTCTGGACCTGCCGGCGGTCGATGTGCGCAAGGAGCTTGCGGCCGATGCCGGGCGGACAAAAGACATTCCGCTGCGCTACGCAGTGGTGCGCAAGCTCGCCGATGCGGTGGACGCGAAGCAGGCCGAAGTTACTGGCCTCGGGCACTGGTCGACCCTGCCCGACGGCCGCCACCTGTGGCGCCTGGAGGTCAGCGCACCCGGAGCGGTGGCGCTGGATTTCGGGTTTTCACATTACCGGCTCGCGCACGGCGCAGAACTGTGGATCCACGGCGACGGCAAGGGAAACCGGATCGGGCCGTTCACGGATGCCGACAACAAGCGACACGGGCAGTTCTGGACACCGCGGGTCCTTGGCGACTGGGCCATCATCGAGCTCGCCGTCCCGGCCGCGCAGCGCGCGTCCACCGTACTGGAACTGGGTACGGTCCATCAGGCGTACCGCGACATCTTCAAGCCCGCGCCCGTGGACGGGGCCAAGTCGGGGTCCTGCAATGTCGACGTGGTGTGCCCCGAGGGCGATGCCTGGCGTCCACAGATCCGTTCAGTGGTCCTGTACACGCGAGGGGCGGGATTCTGCTCCGGCCAACTCATGAACTCAACAGCTAGTGACGGCGCGCCGCTGGTGCTGACAGCCAATCACTGTCGCTTGACCGAGGACAACGCGGCTGGCGTGGTTACGTACTTCCGTTACGAGAACTCGACCTGCCGAGCACCCGGATCGAGCGCGAGCGGCGACCCCGGCGACGGCCAGCAGAACCTGTTCGTGTCCGGCGCCGCGCTGCTGGCGGGTTCGGCACCCGGGCAGGAGGGCATTATCGGCAGCGACTTCTCGCTGCTGCGCCTGGACGCCCCGCCTCCGGATGCCGCGCAGCCATTCTTTTCCGGATGGGATCGACGTGACCTGGCGCCGGGCAATGGAACGGCGATCCACCATCCCTCCGGTGACGAAAAGCGCATCAGTTTCGAGAACGACCCACTGGCGATCGCGTCGTACCTGGGCAGCCCCGGCAGCGGGCAGACGCACCTGCGCGTCGCCGACTGGGATCTGGGCACGACCGAACCGGGCTCCTCGGGATCCGGCCTGTGGAACTCGGACCAGCGGCTCGTCGGCGTGCTCTCCGGTGGCTTGGCCGCCTGCGGCAACGACGAGCCGGACTGGTACGGACGCTTGACACATGCGTGGGACACCGGCAGTACTCCGGACCGGCGGCTGCGCGAATGGCTCGATCCGGCGACCACCGGCGTGAGCGTGCTGGACGGGACCGAGTCCTGCGATCGCCCCGGCGTCAGCCTGCAGGCGGTGACATCGGCACAGGCAGGTGCACCGATCACCTTCACCGTTGTGGCCACCGGCGGCGACGGCGGGCCTTACCTGTATGGGTTCGACCTGGATGGCGACGGCATCTACGAGCGCGAGCAGGCGCAGGACGAGGCAACCGCCAGTTATCCGTCCGCGCGCAGCGTGCAGGTGGGCGTGCGCGTGACCGATTTCGCCGGTTGCAGCAACAATCTATCGCGTGCGCTCGACATCCGCGGCCCGGCGATCGTCGCTTCCGCCGGTTCGCCCATCCAGGTGTGCGGCGACAACGACGCCGCGATCGAGCCGGGCGAGCACTGGCGCCTGCCGGTGACGCTGCGCAACCAGGGCGACGCCGGTTTCGCCGGCAACGGCTACGCGCTGTTCGCACCCGGTGCCGGCGGCGGGTTCCCGATCGGCCCCGACGCGTTCGGCTATGCCGCCACGACCAGCGCCCTGGGTGGTTGCGGCTACAGCTTCGTGGACATCGCTTCGGGCGCGCTCGCGGTGCCGGCGTTGGCGACCTCGGTGTTCGACGGTAATTCTTTCGGGCCCCTGGATGACGCCCGCACGACCGATCCGATCGCGCTGGGCGGGGCCGGCCTGCGTGTGTACGGCCAGAACTTCACCCAGGCGTTCATCTCGACCAACGGCTACATCAGTTTCAGCAACGCGGAAACCGGCGCGGATTTCTTCAATACCTGCGACGGTACCGTCGCCAACGGCAGCGTCGCCCCCCGGCTGCACGTGCTGCACGACGACCTGGTGGTCGGCCAGATGTCCGGTGCCGGCCTGCGCTACCGTTACTTCCCGGTGTGCCCGCGCGCCAGCGACACCAGTGCGAACGACTGCCACGTGTTCCAGTGGTCGCGCATGCAGCGCTACAGCAGCTCGGGCGCCCCGGAGGGCGATTTCGAGTTCCAGGCGCTGATCTACGGCGACTCCAACCAGCTCGTCTACCAGTTCCGCACGGCCGATCCGCTCCAGGGCGGCGGTGCCACGATCGGCCTGGTCAATGCCGACCCGGCAAACGGTCTGCTCAATGTTTCGTGCAACCAGGGCGGCACGGCCACGGCCGGATCGGCTGCGTGCATCTTCGCGCCCGAAGCGATCGCGGGCAGCCCGGTGCGCTTCCCACAGGCGGCGCAACCGCTGGGTGCGCTGGCGATGAACGCCAGTACCAGCGTCAACCTCGACTTCGCACTGGACGCCGGCGCCAGCTGTGGCGCCGCGCTGGGGATCGACTTCGTCGGCGCCGCCTCGCCCTCGCAGTCCTCGCCGCAGGGCGCGAGCGTGCTCGCAACCACCGTGGGCGGCGGCGGCAGCTGCCAGGTGTCGAGTTGCCCGGCCCCGTTGCCGCCGCAACTGGAGCCGCGCTACGGCATCTACTACCAGCTCCAGCGCTCCGGGAACGGCCTGTTCAACTACGTGTATTCGAGCGGCAGCCCGGACACCGACGACATCTTCGGCGGCATCTGGTACACCGCCCGGGCCGACCACACGCCGGCCTGGTACATCATCAACGGCCCGGTGCGCAACCGCCTGTCGGTGGCCGATGTGCTGCGCTTCACCAACACCGACGCGCCCTCGGGCTTTGCGCCGGTCGGCCAGCGGGTCGGGCGGGCCTGGGTGATGCAGCCGGAAACCGACCGGGTGGTGTTCGCCTGGGACTTCGAGGGCCAGCGATCGATCGAGCTGCTGGGCAACATCGGGCTGCCGTTCTCGCCGGTCAACCGCAGCCAGCAGTGGTACCCGCCCTCGCAGTCGGGCTGGGGCACGGCGATCGAGAGCAATGCGCTGTCCGACGGTGGCTACAACGAGTTCCTGGCGATGTTCTTCTACGATGCGCAGGGTGACGGCCGCTGGGTGATCGGGACCGACGACAACGACGTGGGCAGCTTCTCGGCGGTGGCCTTCCGCGTGCACTGTCCGGGCTGTCCGTACTACAGCGACCAGCTGCTGCGGCCGCTGGCGGCCGGCTCGATCTCGCGCAGCTACCAGTCGCTGACCGAGTCCACCGTGAGCACCGCGATCGTGCTGCCCGAATCGTTCCCGGGCAACTGGACGCGCAGCAACGTGCCGTTCGTGCCCTTCGCCACGCCGATCCAGTGAACCGGGAGGATTCCGCCGCATGCGCACCCTGATCCTGCTGCGACACGCCAGCGCCGAGCCGCTGGCGGCCGGCCAGGCCGACGCCGACCGCAGCCTGTCCGAACGCGGCCGGCACGAGGCCGAGGCCTCCGGCCGCTGGCTGGCCGAGCACGAGCTGCTGCCCGAGCGCACCGTGTGTTCGCCCAGTGCGCGCACGCGCCAGACCGCCGAGCTGGCCGGGGCCGGGCTGGGCGGCCTGGACGTGGTCGAGGATGCGCGTATCTACGAGGCCACGCCGGGCGAGCTGATCCGGGTCATCGACGCGCACGCCGACTGCGGACGGCTGCTGCTGGTCGGCCACAACCCCGGCATCGAACAGCTTCTGGCCCTGCTCACCGAGGGTGCTTCCGATGCCGGCCGCGGCCTGCCGACCTCGGGCGTGGCGGTGCTCGATTTCGATGGTGGCACGGCGGTCGAACCCGGCTGCGCGCAACTGGTCGCCTACTGGCGGCCCGAGTGAGGCCGGCTGGACGATGCCTTGGAGGATGCTCCCGGCCGGTGTCGCGCGGCGCCGCGCCCGCGGCCTCGTCTGGCTGGTGGTGGCACTGTTGCCGGTGCCGGTGCCGGTGCCGGCGCCGGCGTCCGCCGCGGAGGACTGGCGCGTCGATCCGGCGCGCTCCCAGGTCGAGTTCGGCGTGCGTCTGATGGTGCTGCGCAAGCTGCACGGCGCCATCCCGCAGGTCGCCGGGCAGGTGCGCATCGACCGCGAGCGCGACCAGGTCGACATCGACGTGGCGCTGGATGCACGCAGCCTGCAGATGGACAACCCGCGCCACGGCGACTGGGCCCGCTCGGACGAGTTCTTCGACACCCGGCGGCACCCGGTCATTCGCTTCCGCGCACTGGCCCAGCCGCTGCCGCGGTTCCGCGACGGCGGCACCGTGCACGGCGAGGTCACGCTGCGCGGCATCACCCGCCCGATCGTGCTCGAGGTCGAGCCGGCCGGGTGCGAACGCATCGGGCGCGACTGCGAGGTCCGCGCGCACGGTGCGGTGGAACGCAGCCGGTTCGGCATGCACTCGCGGCGGATGTTCCTGGGCGATCGCGTCGAGCTGGAGTTCGCGATCCGGCTGGTCGACGCCCCGGCCGATCCGGCGCCGTCGTCGGAGTCGGGCCATTGAGTTGCGCGGTCCGCATGCTGCGCCTGGTCCCGGCCGCGCTGGTCCTTGCCGGCACGCTATCCGGTTGTGGGCCCAGCCGCATGGAGATCCGCCGCGCGGTGGCGCTGGCCGAGGCCAGCCAGAGCACGCAGGTGAACTGTGAGCGCGCGGACGCCTGTGCGCTGGCCTCGCCGCTGCGCGAGCTGGCCGAAGCCGACCGCGCCACCTCGCGCGAGCACCCGCGCCACCATGTGCTGCTGCTGGAGTCGGGCGAGGACGCGCTGCTCTCGCGCATCCACCTGATCCGCGCCGCCCAGGACTCGATCGACCTGCAGAGCTTCATCTACGTGCAGGACGATGCCGGCCTGTTCATCCTGCACGAACTGCTGGAAGCCGCCCGCCGCGGCGTGCGCGTGCGCGTGCTGCTGGATCAGCTGTTCAGTTTCGACGACCCGGCGTTCCTGGCCGAGCTGGCGCAGCAGCATGCCAACTTCCGGATGCGGCTGTACAACCCCACCTTCCGGCGCGCGCGCACCAATCCGTTCCAGTTCGCGGCCGGCATCGCGTGCTGCTTCACGCGCTTCAACCAGCGCATGCACAACAAGCTGCTGCTGGTGGACGGCTCCGTCGGCATCACCGGCGGGCGCAACTACCAGAACCGCTATTTCGACTGGGACCCGGCATTCAACTTCCGCGATCGCGACGTGCTGGTCACCGGGCCGGTGGCGCGGCAGATGCAGGACTCGTTCGAGGTGTTCTGGCAGCACCCGGAGTCGGTGCCGATCGCCGAGCTCAAGGACGTGGCGGCGCTGTTGCTGGACTCGTCCGCGCGTTCGGAGCCACCGCCGCCGGCCGCCTCGTGGCTGAATGCACCGGCGCCGCTCACGCGCTCGCACCGCATGCTCGATCTCTCCGCGCAGGCCCAGAACGCGGCGCTGATCCGGCAGCGCTTCGTGGCCCCGGCGCTGCCGGTGGCGGGCCCCGTGCAATACGTCTCGGACCTGCCCAACAAGGACTTCGAGCCCAATACCGGCCGCGAGACCGACCTGTCCGGCCAGATGCGCACGCTGGTCGCCGGTGCGCGCGAGCGCATCGTGCTGCAGACGCCCTACCTGGTGCTGTCGCGGCCCGCACGCGAGGTGTTCGCCGAGCTCGACGAGCGCGACGGCTCGCCGCGCGTGGTGGTCTCGACCAATTCTTTGGCCTCGACCGACGCGTTTCCGGCCTACGCGCTCTCGCACAAGTACAAGCGCACCTACCTGCGCGATCTGGGCTTCGACATCTACGAGTACAAGCCCTTCCCGGCCGATGCGCCGGTGGATGTGATCGACCACGACAACGGCGACGGCGACGGCGACGGCGAGGGCCCGCTGGCCGAGGGCGTAAGCGAGTTCCGCTTCTTCCGCTTCTACATCCCTGGCTCGCCCGGTTCGCGGCGCGACCAGGGCCCGGTTCCGCTGGAGCAGGCCGGCATGCGCATCGGCTTGCACGCCAAGAGCCTGGTGGTCGACGAGGAGATCGCCCTGGTCGGGACCCACAACTTCGACCCGCGCTCGGACCGCTTCAATACCGAAAGCGCCTTGCTGGTGCGCGACCGCGTCGTCGCCGCCGCGCTGGTGGCCAGCATCGAGCGCGACATCGCCCCCGGCAATTCCTGGGCGATCGCGCCGCGGCCGGAGCTGCCGATGATCTCGGGCCTGAACTACAGCGTGGGCAAGCTCTTCGAGCAGCTGCCGCTGTTCGACTTCTGGCCCTGGCGCTACGCCACCAGCTGGGAGTTTCGCGCCGACATTCCCGACTGCGAGCCGGTGCCGCGCGACGACGCCCGTTTCGAGCAATGCTACGAGCCCGTCGGCGACTTCCCCGGTGTCGCGCTGGACCTCAAATCGATCTACACGCGCATCCTGACCGCCTTCGGCGCCGGGCTGGCCCCGGTCCTGTGAACGCACGCGCAATTGACGCTGTGCAGGGTGCTGGCTAGGCTGACGCTCTTTACCCAGACCCGGCCAGGAACATCCATGTCCGTCTCCATCAGCATCGAACTGTCCGAAGAGGACCTCAAGCACTTCGGCGAGGCCATGAAAGCCGCCCGCGAGACGGCCGGCTCGCGCTCGCAGGAGGAGATCGTTGCCGCGGCGGGCAAGCTGCTGGCCGAGGGCCAGGGCGGCCAGCTGCCGGCCTTCATCCGCGAGCGCCTGGACCGGCTCGATGCGCTGATCGCGATGGTTCGCGACGAGGGCTGGGCGCTGCCCGGGGAGGACCGCCAGCGGGTGCTGGCGGCGCTGGTGTATTTCGCCGACCCTGCCGACAGCATTCCCGACCACGTGCCGGTGCTGGGATTTCTCGACGATGCCCTGATGATCGAGCTGTGCGTGCGCGACCTGCAGCACGAGCTGGACGCCTACGACGACTTCTGCGAGTACCGCGCGCACGAGGCCCGCAAGCGCGAAGTCGAGCCCGACCAGGTCGGCCGTGCGCAGTGGCTGGAGGGGCGCCGCGAGGAACTGCTCGAGCGCATGCACCGCCGCCGCGAGCGCGACGTCGGCGTCGGTTACGGCCGCAGCAGCGGCTACGGGGGCCGCGCCCGGTACGCGCGGGCCTGGCGACCGGGCATCCTCAAGGTCACCTGAGTCCGGCGCACGCACCCGTGGCCGCAACGCGTCCGCTCGCGTGACCGACGACGTCAGCGTGAGCGTGTTCCGTTCGCGGCCGGACCTGGCCAAGCTCAACGGGTTCGGGCGTGGCACGCTGTCGCAGGCGCTGGGGATCGAGTTCACCGAACTGGGCGCGGACTTCCTGCGCGGGCGCATGCCGGTGGACGCGCGTACCCGCCAGCCGTTCGGATTGCTCCACGGCGGCGCCTCGGTGGCGCTGGCCGAGACCCTGGGCAGCATGGCCGGCAACCTGTGCCTGGAGGCCGGCCGCCGCGCGGTCGGGCTGGAAATCAACGCCAACCACCTGCGCGCAGTCACCGAAGGCTACGTGACCGGCACCGCGCGGCCGCTGCACCTGGGCCGCAGCACCCAGGTCTGGGAAATCCGCATCGAGGACGCGGCGGGCCGGCCGGCGTGCATCTCCCGACTGACGCTGGCGGTGGTGTCGCACGAACCGGAAGCGGCGGCCAAGGGCTGAACGCGGGCTGCGACCGCCCGGCCGGTGCTGGCCTCGCCGTGGTCCCATTCGCTACCCTGCGAGCGGATGGACGCTTCCGCCCACACCCCAGCGCGCGCGCGCCCGCGCGACCCGATGCGGGCATTGCGCTACCTGTGGCGCGTGCCGCTGCTGGTCGCCCACCTGCTGATCGGGCTGCCGGTGACGCTGCTGCTGATCAATCCCCTCAGTGCGCGCTGGCGCCCTGGTGGCGAGCGCTTCGATGACCGCGCGATCCGCGGCTGGTCGCGGATGCTGGCGGGGATCTTCGGCCTGCGGGTGCGGCGCTTCGGCCGCCCGCTGCCCGGCGGCGTGGTGTTCGTCGCCAACCACGTGTCCTGGATCGACATCGAGGTCCTGCACGCCACCCGCATGATGGGCTTCGTGGCCAAGGCCGAGATCAGCCGCTGGCCGCTGGTGGGCTGGATGGCGCGCCGCGGCGGCACCATCTACCACCACCGGGGCAGCAACGAATCGCTCTCCGGCGTGCTTCACCAGATGGTGGCGCGGCTCGGTCAGGGGCTTGCCGTGGGCGTGTTCCCCGAGGGCGGCACCGGCAGCGGCCAGACCGTGCGCACGTTCCATGCGCGCATCTTCGAGGCCGCGGTGGTGGCGGCCGCGCCGGTGCAGCCGGTGGCGCTGAAGTACGGCCGCGGCGGCAGCGCGCAGACGCTCGTCGCCTTTGCCCCTGGCGAGAGCTTCGTCCACAACTTCCTGCGCATGCTCGGCGAGCCGCCGCGGCCGGTGGAGGTGCATTACCTGGCGCCGGTGCTCCACGGCAGCACCCAGGGCCGGCGGCGCATCGCCGAGGCCTGCCGCGCGCGCATCCTGGCGGCGATGGAGGGCGGATGAATCCGCAGCGGTTCCAGCCGGCGTTCGGACTGGGCAACAGCCACCTGCAGTCGCTGCTGGCCTCCAGCCGGGTGCGCCGCTGGTTCTGCACGGGCGCCATCGGCCGGCTCGAGCGCGCCTCGCGCGAGCTGGTACTGGACTGCGGCAACGGGGTGCGCCTGCTGGGCCTGCACACCCCGCGCACCGACGCCCGCGGCCTGGTGGTGCTGCTGCATGGCTGGGAGGGCAGTGCCGGCTCCACCTACCTGGTGCGGCTGGCCGCGCGGCTGCACTCCGACGGCTACGAAGTGTTCCGGCTCAACTTCCGGGACCACGGCCCCACCCACCACCTCAACGAGGAGCTGTTCCATTCCAACCGCATCGATGAGGTGGTCGGCGCGGTGGCGGCGATCGCGTGCGCGCTGCCGGCACGCCCGTTGCTGCTGTGCGGGTATTCGCTGGGTGGCAACTTTGCGCTGCGGGTGGCGCTGCGCGCAGCGCAGATCCCGGCGCCGATCGCCCATGTGGTGGCGGTGTGCCCGGTGGTGAGCCCCGCCAACGGGCTGCAGGCGCTGGAGCGGGCGCGCTGGTACGAGCGCTACTTCATGCACAAGTGGCGCGGCTCGCTGCGCCGCAAGCAGCGCCTGTACCCGGGCCGCTACGACTTCGACGACTGGCAGTTCGGCCTGGGCCTGCGCGGCCTGACCCGGCTGCTGGTGGAGCGCTACACCGACTTCGGGACGCTCGAGCGCTACCTGGACGGCTATTCGATCGGCGGCGACCGCCTCGCCGCGCTGGCGGTGCCGGCCAGCATCCTGACCGCCGCCGACGATCCGATCATCCCGGTCAGCGACTTCCACGCGTTGCGCACCGCGCCGGGGACGCGGCTGGACATCGCGCCCCATGGCGGCCATTGCGGCTTCATCGGCAACTGGCGGCTGGACAGCTTCGCCGAGGACTACGTGCTGGCGCAGCTGGGTACCGCCGCCCCGGCCGCCGCGGCCGGGCCCTCCCCCGGGGCTCGGGCTACAATCGCCGCCCCCGCAGAGTCCTGAAGCGAGTCCCATGCTGCAATCCCTGGTCGAGGCCTTCGGCCGCGCCGACGGCGAGGGTGCCGTCGCGATCGCGCGCCGCGCTGTCGAAGCCGCTCCCGACGATCCCAAGACCCATCACGTGCTGGCGATGGTGCTCCATGCCGTGGGCGACCGCGAGGGCGCCCATGCCAGCCTGGAGCGCGCCATGGCGCTGGCCCCCGGCTCGGCGGCCCTGCAGCTCAGCCGCGCCAAGTTCCATTACGCCTCCGGCGAACTCGAGCAGGCCGCGCAGGCGCTGGGCACGACCGCCGAGCTGGACCCGAACCAGTACGAGACCTATGTGCTGCAGTCGTATCTGGCGCTGGCCGCCGGCGATCTCGCCGCCGCCGAGGAGCGCGCCCGGGTGGCGCTGCGGGTGCAGCCGGAGAATCCGCGCGTGCAGATGGCGCTGGGCAACGCGCTGCTGGTCAAGGGCGAGGTCGAGGCGGCGATGGGCGCCTACAACCGCGCGGTCCAGTACGGCCCGCAACTTCCGGCCGCGCACGCGGTGCTGGGCGCAGCCTACCTGCAACAGGGCCACTGGGCCTTCGCCGAGCGCGCCTTCGCCAATGCGATCCGGCTGGAGCCGCGCGAGCTCGGAGCCCGCCGCGGCCTGATCGAAGCGCTGGCACGCCAGGGCCGGCATGCGGAGGCGGCCCGTTACGCCCAGGACCTGGCACGGCACCTGCCCGAGCAGGGCGCCCTGTGGCGCGTGCTGGGCGACCTGCAGCGCGCGGCCGGCGATGCCAGCGCCGCGACCGCGGCCTACCGCACCGCGGTGGAACGCAACCCCGGCGACCGTGCGGCGCTGGGCGCGCTCGTGGAACTGGCGCGGGCGGGCGGAGAGCTCGAGGCGCTCGGACACTGGCTCGACCAGCAACTGGACGCCCAGCCCGGACACGACGCGCTGTGGCGGACCCGGCTGGTCGCCACCGCCGGCCCGGAGCAGGCGCTGGCGGTGGCACGGCGCTGGCTCGCCGCGCGCCCGCAGCACCTGGCGGCCGAGGAAGCGGTCGCCATCGCGTTGGAGGCGGCCGGCGAGCACGCCGCAGCGGCTGCGGCGGCGCAGGCCATCGTCGATCGGGAACCGGCGCGCACCGATGCCCAGCTGTTGCTGGTGCGCGCCCAGGCGCGGCAGGATCCCGAAGCCGCATACCAGCGCCTGCGCGCGGTCGCCGAGGCCGCCGCCTCGGTGCCCGAGCGGCGCGCCGAGCTGGCCCTGCTGGCCGACCTGAGTCTGCGCCTGGACCGCCCGGGCGAGGCGGTCGAGCACTGGCTGGAGCGGCACCGCCTGGTGCGCCGGCCCGAGGCCGCACTGCTGCCGGTCGCCGATCCGGATCCGCGGGTGGCACCGCTGCTGCGCGATCTGCCCGAAGCGGCGGCCGACGCGGCGATCCCGGTGTTCCTGTACGGCCCGCCGGGCAGCGCCGTGGAGCGCATCGCGCAGCTGCTGGCCGCGCAGAGCGGCCGCCGGCTGCTGGCCGACCGCTACTCGCCGCAGGCGCGCGGTGACCGCTTCATGTATCCGGAATTCGAGCGCTACCTGGCCGGCGAGGAAGCGGCCATCGCCGACCTGGGGCGGGCCTGGCATGCGGGCCTGGGGACCTGGTCCGGGCAGCGCGTGATCGACTGGCTGCTGCACTTCGACCTGCGCCTGCTGCCGGCCGTGCAGCGTGCCCTGCCCGGCGCGCGCTGGCTGCTGGTGCTGCGCGATCCGCGCGACATGCTGCTGGACTGGCTCGCGGTCGGCGCCCCGCAGGGCTGGCCGCTGCCGGAGCCGGAGGAGGCCGCGCACTGGCTGGCCGGCCTGTGCCGGCAGCTGGCGCCGGTCGAGCGCCTGCTGCCGGAGCAGTGCCTGCGGCTGGATCCGGACCGGCTCGCGGCGCAGCCGCAGGCGGAGCTGGCACGCGCGAGCGCGTTCCTGCAGCTGGAATCGGATCCGGAAGCCGGCGAGGCCGCTGCCCTGGTCGCGCACGCGCTGCGCGGCATGGCGCCGGCCGGACGCTGGCGCCGGTTCGAGCCGCATCTGGGTCCGGCGTTCGCTCCGCTGGCCGAGGTGGCGCACGCGCTCGGATACCGCGACTGAGCCGCCCTGCCGCCGGGCGGGCGGCGGCGCGCGCGGCGATGCCGATATGCTTGCCGGTGTCTTCCATCATGCCCAGGGGTCCCGAGGATGAAACTTAGCAGCGACAGCTTCCCGAACCGGCAGCCGATCCCGCCACGGTTCGCCTTCGGCCGCATCGGCGCCGGCAGCGACCCGATCGCGCTATCGGACAACCGCAACCCGCACCTGGCCTGGGACGAGGTGCCCGCGGCCACGCGCTCGTTCGCGCTGCTGTGCATCGATCCGGACGTGCCGACCGAGCCGGACACGGTCAACCGCAGCGACCGCACGATCCCGCGCGACCAGCCGCGCGCGGAGTTCTGCCACTGGGTCATGGTCGACCTCCCGGCCCGGTGCCGCGAGCTCGCCGAAGGCGCCTGCGCCGACGGCGTGGTGGCGCGCGGCAAGCCCGAACCGGCAGGCCCGGCCGGCAGCCGCCAAGGCAGCAACGACTACACCGGCTGGTTCGCGCAGGATCCGGACATGCAGGGCGACTACCGCGGCTACGACGGCCCGTGCCCGCCGTTCAACGACGAGCGCATGCACCGATACTTCTTCCGGTTGTTCGCCCTGGACCTCGAGCGCCTGCCGGTCGGCGAGCGCTTCACCGGCCCGGATGCACTGCGAGCGATGCAGGGGCACGTGCTGGCCGAAGCGGCGATCCATGGCGTCTATTCGCTGAATCCGGCGGTCGCGAAGGGGGGGTGAGTGGGGTTTGGGATCAGGGCTCCGAGTCCCGAGTCCCGAGTCCCGCGCCCTGAGCCCCAGCCACCACTGAGCCCCCACTCCGCATGGACCTGCTGCAAATCCTCGTGCTCGCGTTGATCCAGGCGCTGACCGAATTCCTGCCGATCTCCAGCTCCGCCCACCTGGTGCTGGCCAGCCACTTCGTGGGCTGGGACTACCAGGGGCTGGCCTTCGACCTGGCGCTGCACGTGGGCACGCTGCTGGCGGTGCTGGTGTACTTCCGGCGCGATTTTCTCGAACTGTTGCGCGCGGTGCTGGCCTGGCGTCCGGGCGCGGTGCCGACGCCGGAGCTGCGGTTGGCCCTGGCCCTGGCCATCGGCACGCTGCCGGCGGCGATCGCCGGGGTGCTGCTGGGCGAGTCCGGCGCCATGGCGCTGCGGCAGCTGCCGTTCATCGCCCTGAACCTGGTGCTGTTCGGGCTGCTGTTGTGGCAGGCCGAGCGGCGCGCGCCCCGGCAGCCGGCCGATGCCCCGATGGAGCCGGCTGGCGTGGCCTTTGCCGTCATCGACCTGCGTGCGGCGGCGCTGATCGGCTGTGCGCAGGCGCTGGCGCTGATGCCGGGTGTATCGCGCTCGGGCGTGACCATGACCGCCGCGCTGATGCTGGGATTGGCGCGGGTGCCGGCGGCGCGCTTCGCCTTCCTGCTGTCGGCGCCGATCATGCTGCTGGCCGGCGGCCACGCCGGCCTGCAGCTGGCGCTGGCCGACGCGGCGGTGGCCTGGGACGAGTTCGCCCTTGGCACGGCGGTGTCCGCGGTGGCCGGCATCGCCGTGATCCACGGCTTCCTGGGTGTGATCCGGCGCATCGGCGTGGCGCCGTTCGTGATCTACCGGCTGCTGCTGGGCGCGGCGATCGTTGCCTGGATCGTGCTCACCGCGCGCTGAGCTTCGTGCAGGCTGCATGTTCGCGCCGTCGCCGTCATGCAGCTTCCCGCTTTCCGCAACGGCCGCGACACGCAGCCATGCGGCCTGCGGCGCCTGGCACGCCATCTGCACCTTGCTGGTGGAGCACCGCCCGGGCGTCTGTGCGCGGGCGGGCCCACCGTCATTCCAGACCAGGAGAAAGCCATGAGCAAGACCACCGCGTCACTGAACGAACTCATCGACGTGCTCAACGACGGCGCCAGCTTCTACCGCGAAGCCGCCGAATCGGTCGAGGACGGCACCTACGAGAACCTGTTCCGCCGGATGGCGGCGAGCAAACAGGAGATCTGCACCGACCTGAAGGCGGAGGTCTCCGCGCGCGGCGACACGCCGGCCACCGGCGGTACCGTGCTCGGGTCGCTGCGCCAGGTCTATACCGACATGCGCGCCGGCCTCAGCGACAAACCCGAGAAGCGGTTCGTGTCCCAGCTCGAGGAATCGGAGGACCGCATCGTCGAGGCCTTCCGCGAGGCCGTGTACGAGTCCGACCGCCCCGAGGTGCGCGCGATCGCGCAGAAGCACATGCCAACGGTGAACCGCATGCACCAGGAGATGAGCTCGCTCAAGCACCGGCTGCAGGCGCAGTCCTGAACTCACGCACGGCGCACGCGCGTCGTGGCAGGGTCGATGCTGCGCGTGCCGTGTGCCGCGCGCGATCCAACCACAGACACGAGGACAAGCCGATGCATGCAGACGTGATCAAAGGCAAATGGAAGCAGCTCACCGGCCGCATCCGGAGCCAGTGGGGCAAGCTCACCGACGACGATCTCGAAGTGGTCGAGGGACATCGCGAGTACCTGGTCGGCAAGCTCCAGGAGCGCTACGGCTGGCAGAAGGACAAGGCCGAGCAGGAGGTTCGCGAGTTCGAGCAGCGCCTGCACTGAGCGCTTTCCCGATAGCCACGGGGCCGGGCACTCGCCCGGCCTCAATTTGTCCCGCGATGGTGCAAGTGTGGCGGCCGTCCGCACCATGAGGGTGCGGGTTTTCCGGGGTGGGCGCGCCAAGCGGCTGTTTCTGCGGAACCATGCTGCCTGGCACGACCCTCGCATGAGGGCGCGGAGCATCGCATCCCCACCGGAGCCGCACCATGAGTACCGAAAGCGTCGAGAAACTGATCCGCGACCACGACGTCGAGTTCGTCGACCTGCGCTTCGCCGACATGCTCGGCAAGCAGCACCACGTCAGCTTCCCGGCCCGCATCGTCGATGCGGCGCTGTTCGAGGACGGCAAGATGTTCGACGGCTCCTCGATCTCCGGCTGGAAGGGCATCAACGAGTCCGACATGGTCCTGATGCCGGACGCCTCCACCGCCGTGATCGATCCGTTCGCGGCCGACCCCACGCTGATCCTGAACTGCGACATCCTGGAGCCGGCCACCATGCAGGCCTACGAACGCGACCCGCGCGGCATCGCCCGGCGCGCAGAGGACTACCTGCGCTCGACCGGCGTGGCCGACCAGGCCTTCTTCGGCCCCGAGCCGGAGTTCTTCGTGTTCGACTCGGTCCGCTGGAGCGTGGAGGCGGGCAAGGTCTTCTTCGACGTCGAATCCGAGGAGGCGCCGTGGAGTTCGGGCCGCCGCATCGAGGGCGGCAATGCGGGCCACCGGCCGGCGGTCAAGGGCGGCTACTTCCCGGTCAGCCCGGTGGACTCGCTCAGCGACCTGCGCGCGGAGATGTGCAAGGTGCTCGAGCAGGTCGGCATCGAGGTCGAGGTCCATCACCACGAGGTCGCCGGTGCCGGTCAGTGCGAGATCGGCACCAAGTTCAACTCGCTGCTGAAGAAGGCCGACGAGCTGCTGATGCTCAAGTACGTCGTGCGCAACGTCGCCCACCGCAACGGCAAGACGGCGACCTTCATGCCCAAGCCGATCGTCGGCGACAACGGCTCGGGCATGCACGTGCACCAGTCGCTGGCCAAGAACGGCAGCAACCTGTTCTCCGGCGACGGCTACGGCGGCCTGTCGCAGACGGCGCTGTACTACATCGGCGGCATCTTCAGGCACGCGCGCGCGATCAACGCCTTCGCCAACGCCACCACCAACAGCTACAAGCGGCTGGTGCCGGGCTTCGAGGCGCCGGTGCTGCTGGCCTACTCGGCGCGCAACCGTTCGGCCTCGTGCCGGATCCCGTTCGTGTCCAATCCCAAGGCCCGCCGCATCGAGGTGCGCTTCGGCGATCCGGTCAATTCCGGCTACCTGACCTTCACCGCGATGATGATGGCGGGCCTGGACGGCATCCTGAACAAAGTCGACCCGGGTGAGCCGATGGACAAGGATCTGTACGACCTGCCGCCGGAGGAGGAGCGCAACATCGCCACGGTGGCCAGCAGCCTGGACCGCGCGCTGGAGGCGCTGGACGCCGACCGCGACTTCCTCAAGGCCGGCGGCGTGTTCTCCGACGACTTCATCGACGGCTACATCGTGCTGAAGATGCAGGAGGTGACGCGTTTTCGCGCTGCCACCCACCCGCTCGAGTACCAGATGTACTACTCGATCTGATCGCGTACTCGGCTTGCCAACGGGACGACACCCATGCGCTGGATCCGCCGCACCGCAGCCGTCGTGCTGTCGCTGCTGCTGCTGTGGCTGCTGCTGGCCCTGAGCGGCTGGCTGCCGCCGATCCCGGAGGCCAATCGCCAGTCACTGCAGGCGCTGCGCGAACCGCCGCAGTGGCCGGCGCCGCAGGGCAACGCCTTCCACGCGGTCTGGCTCGGCAGCTACGAGCTCGACGCCAGTGAGCGCGCGCGGCTGGCGGCACTGGATCCGGATGCGATGATCCGGGAACTGGCGCAGCGCACCGCCGTGCAGCGCGGCTCGGCGCTGTGGCCCGGGCAGTGCGGGTGGCCGCACACCGGATGTGCAGCGGCCTTGCGCGAATCGGGCCTGCAGGAAGACCCGGCAGCCCTGGAGGCGCTGCGCGCGCTGTATCGGTACGACCATTTCCGCAACCTGGCCACGCCGAGCATCGAGATACCGTTCCCGGCCCTGCAGGGGCTGGACCAGCCGGCCCGTGTGGCCGCCGTGCAGCGCTTCGATGCCGGCGAGCACAGCGCGGCGCTGGGGCTGCTGTGCGAGGACGCCGCGTTCTGGCGGCGCCTGCGCGCCAACACCGACCTGCTGCTGGTGGACATGGTCGGCGTCGCCTACCTCAGCGCCGACGCCACCTTGTTCGCGGAACTGCTGGCCGAGCTGTCGCCCGAATCGGACCTGCCGCCGCAGTGCGAGCGCGCGCTGGCACCGCTTGCCGACCAGGAGCTGGACCAGTGCCGGGTATTCAGCGGCGAGTTCGCACTGCTCGAACAAGGATTCGACGACGCTGCCCTCGCGGGCGAGCTGGCCGGCGCAGATGCGACGCCGGTCTGGCGCCGCTGGCTGGTCCGGCCGCTGTTCCACCGGGAACACATGCTGGGCCAGATCGCACCGGCCTATACGGCGTTCTGCGGCCCCGAACACGCGCAACGTATCGCCGAGCGCGCGCGGTTCCCCGACGGCGCACCGGTACCGGACCGGTGCAACGCGCTCGAGTGGGGCTTCAATGCCGTCGGATGCGTACTGGCCGAGGTCGGCAGCCCGTCGTGGGCCGCCTACTACGAGCGCGTGCTCGACCTGGACAGCCGCCTGAAGCTGGTTTCCACGGCACTGTGGCTGCGCCAGCAGCCGGCCGGCCAGCCGCTGCCGCTGCTGTTCGACACCCGACCGCTGCCGCTGCGCGAGGCCGGTGCCGAGCTGGTGGTCGACGACGGCGCCGCGGCGTTGCGCGTCCGGCTGCGCCATCGGCGCGGCAACGCCGACCACTACACGATCCCGGTCGCAGCGCCGCAGCAATAGCCGACGCATCGACAGACCCGGTCGGCGCCGGGTCAGTCGGGCGGCTCGGCCGGTGCGGCCGCGCGCAAGGCGCGCACCATCGGGTGCGCCTCGCCCAGGCGTGTGGTCAGCGGCGTGACCGAGGACTCGAACGCCGCGCGCGCATCGGCCTGGCCCGGCGCCGCGTGCAGCCGGGCCAGTGCGCCCAGCGCGGTTTCCACCTCGGCCGTCCATGCGGCCTGCTGCACCCGCATGGACTCGGCGTCGGTCACCGCGGCGGTGCGCGCGGCCTCGCTGCGGGCGACCCTGCGGGCCAGTCCTACCGCCAGCAGCGCACTGAGCGCCGCGGCGACCAGCAGCACGGTGGTGACCAGCCAGTGCCGGCGCGCCCAGCGTCCGGCGCGGTAGCCGGCGGTGGCTGCGCGGGCGCGCACGGGGCGGCCGTCCAGATGCCGCTGGAGGTCCTCGGCCAGCGCCTCGGCCGAGGCGTACCGGTGTGCCGGATCGCGTGCCAGCGCGCGCCGGCAGATCGCGTCCAGGTCGCCGCGCAGCAGCCGCGCCGGTACCGGCGCGCCGGCCTTGCTCCTGGCCTCGACGCTGGGCGCGATGGCCTCGCGCGCGGTCACCGCCTCGATCATGGCCGGCCAGTCGCCGGTGAAGCGCGGGTGCGGAGAGCGTCCGGTCAGCAGCAGGTACAGCAGCGCACCCAATGCATACACGTCCGCACGCGTGGTCACCACGCCGCGTTGCAGCTGCTCGGGTGCGGCGAACTCGGGCGTCAACGCCAGGCTGCGGGTTTCGTCGCCGCCGCCGCCGTCCTCCTCCAGCAGCTTGGCGATGCCGAAATCCAGCAGCTTGATGCGGTCGTGGGCGTCCACGCGGATGTTCGAGGGTTTCAGGTCGCGGTGCACGATCAGGTGGCTGTGCGCGGCCCCGACCGCGCCGCACACGGCCTGCAGCACCTGCAGCCGCCGTCGCAGCGAGGGTCGGTGCGTACGCGCCCACGCGTCCAGGTCCAGGCCCTGGGCCAGTTCCATGACCAGGTAGGGCTGGTCGTCGCGGGTGACACCGGCATCGATCAGGCGCGCCACGGACGGATGGTCCAGCCGTGCCAGCAGGCGGCGCTCGCGTTCCAGGTGCTCGCGGAAGCGTTCGCGGTCGTGGCTGCGCAGCAGCTTGATCGCCACGCGCTTGTCGAAGGCACCGTCGGCGCGCTCGGCCAGGTACACCGTCCCCATGCCGCCGCGCCCGAGTTTCTCCAGCAACCGCCACGGCCCGGCGCGCAGATTGCGCCGGTCGGTGGTGCGTTCGCGCACGACGCCGGCCGCCAGCGCTCCGAGTTCCGGGAGCGCATCGTCACCGGCCAGCGCGCGGCGCAGGTCCCGGATCAGGTCCGGATGCACGGCGGCGCAGTCGACCAGGAATCGCTCGCGCTCGGCGCCCTCCAGCTCCAGCGCGCGGTCCAGCAGCGGTTCCAGCCGCTGGAAGCGATCCGGCAGCGATCCGCTCATTCGGGGTCGGCGCTGTCGCCGGGCTGCAAGGCCAGCATCAGCCACGCCCGCGCCTTGTGCCAGTCGCGGTTGACCGTGCGCTCGGTCACCCCGAGCAGCTCGGCGGTCTCGGTGGCCGAGTAGCCCGCGAAATAGCGGTACAGCACCACCTGCGCCAGCCGCGCGTCGTGCTGCGCCAGCCCATCGAGCGCCGAATCGATGTCGAGCACCCGCTGGAGTTCGGCCGCGGCCAGCTGCGGAGCGTCCTCGAGTTCGATGGCGACCTGGTCCATGCGGCGCGCCTCGGCCAGCCGCGAGCGCGCGTGGTCGATCAGGATCTGCCGCATCGCCCGCGCCACCAGCGAGAAGAAATGTTCGCGGCCGATCAGACCCGGGTGCCCGGCGCGACGCAGCTTCAGGTAGGCCTCGTGGACCAGCGCCGTGGTCGAGAGCGTTTCGCTGGCGGGCATGCGCGCGCGCTGCGCGCGCGCCAGCCGCTTCAGGTCCTGGTGGACCAGCGGCATCAACGTGTCCAGCGGATTCGGATCCCCGGCCGCACCAAGGATCGCGGTGACCTCGCCGATCGCATCCTTGCCCGGGTTCGAACTCATGGTGCGGATCCGCCGTCGCTGGAACGTGCGCCCATGCTAGCGCGACCGGCGCGCGCGACGGGCGTCGGAGCGGCTATGCTCGGCCGCCGTCGACCCCGTCCGGACCCTGCCCGGCATGCTGCTGCGCCGCCACCTGTTGCGTGTTCCCTTCTGGCTGCTGGTCCTGCTGCCGCCGGTGCTCGCATTCGGCCGCGCCTGGCTGGCAGCCTCGGTGATGGCCCACCTGACCGGCTGCTTCGCCTGCTCGTTGGTGCAGGCCCTGGCCAACGACGCCTGGCTGGTGGCCTCGGCCTGGGCGCTGCTGGCGCTGGTGCGGGCCGCGCCGCACGTGGCCGTGCGCGTGCCGGTGCTGGTGCTGGTGCTGCTGCTGGCGCTGGCCATGACCGCGGACCTGGCGATCCTGGCCACGCTGAACATGCGCCTGTACCTGGCCGACGTGTTCAAGTTCGGCGGCGAGGCCGGCGCGATCACCGACTTCGTGGAAGTGCTGCTGGGTTCGGAGCGGCGATGGATGGTGCTGGGGGTCGCCGCCTGCCTGCTGCTGGGCGGCGCGGCGCTGTTCGATCGCACCCGTTCGCGCGGCGCGGCGGTCGCGCTGGGGGTGCTGGCGGCCTGCGCGGCCGGGTTCGCCGCGATCGGCGGGCGCGCGCATCCCAGCTACATCCACGACGAAACCTTCGACAACCTGCTGGCGCTGCACCGCGCGCAGGCGGTCAACGCACCCTATTCCCCGGAGCGTACGCGGCAGCTGCTGGCCGCACCGCCGCCGGCGCTGCACTGCGAGCCTGGCCAGGGCCGCCGTCCCGACATCGTCCTGCTGCTGGTGGAGTCGCTGTCGAGCTATCACAGCGCACTGCATGGCGGCGCCGACCTGACCCCGCAACTGGACGCGATCGCGCGCGGGCACAGCTGGTTCCCCGAGTTCCATGCCAGCGGGTTCACCACCGACCAGGGCCTGATCGCGCTGCTCAACGGCCGGGTGCCGGTGCCGGCGGTGGGGCGTTACGGCAGCCTGGACGCCTTCGGCGGCTTCGTCCACGACCCCGGCGCGGCGCCGTTCGTGCTCGAGCGCCACGGCTACAGCACGCACTTCTTCACCACCGGCGACCTGGGCTTCCTGGACAAGCCGACCTGGCTGCGCGGGATCGGCTTCGACCATTACGAGGGCGCCGAGCACCCGTTTTACGCACCGTGGCCGCGCGGGGCCTTTTCCGCCGCCGAGGACCGCGCGCTGTACCAGCGCTTCGAGCAGTGGCTGGATGCGCGCCAGGACACCCGGGCACCGTACTTCGCCGTGCTGCTGACGGTGCAATCGCACCCGCCGTTCCTGGATCGGGAGAGCGGGCGCGTCGACGAGGAGTCCGCGTTCCGGCGCGTGGACGCGGCGGCCGGCCGTTTCGTACGGGCGCTGCAGGGGCGCGGCTTCTTCGAGCACGGGCTGCTGCTGATCACCGGCGACCACCGCTCGATGACGCCATTGCGGGCAGCCCAGTACCAGGCGCACGGCATGCGCGAGTTCGCGCGGGTGCCGATGATCGTGGCCGGTCAGTCCGGCCTGCCACCGGGTGCGGTCTCCGGGGCCTATGCGCACACCGACCTGCTGCCCTCGCTCGAACAGCTGGTGTCCGAACGCAGCTGCCACCGTCGCGACCAGGGCCGCTTCCTGCGCCCCGATCCGCAGCCGCCGGCCTGGGTCCTGCACGTGCGCGGCTCGCCGCGCGACCGGGTCGATGCCTACGTGGGCGATGTCAGCGCATCGTTCCGCATGGCCGGCGACGACAGCGGCTGGGTCGGCGAGCCGCCACCGCACGCGGAGGCCATCGCCGCGCAGATCCACCGCGAACGCATCGCCCAGGGCCAGCTGCAGGGGGACATCCCGGCGCTGCTTCGGCTGCTGGGCCTGAAGCGGCCCCCGGAACCCGCCACGGAGCCCGCGCGCGAGGACTGACGCGCCGGTCCGGACGCACTACGATGGTGCAATGTCCGCCGTTCCCGAATCCTCCGGTCTGGCCGCGATGCTCACGCCGGTACTGCTGGTCGACGCCGCCGATCGCATCGCCGAAGCCAATCCGGCGCTGGCCGGATGGCTGGGCCAGGGCCGCCGGCGCCTGCTCGGGCAGCCGCTGGAGGTGCTGCTGGCCACACCGGTTCCGCTGCCGGAACTGGCGGCGCGTGCGCGCGCTTCGGCGCTGGCCGTGGTGGCCCGGCGCCAGCAGTTTCCGGCCACCGTTGGCGAGCGCTTCGCCGACGTGTGGGTGGTGGCCGATGCCAACGGTGCCGGCCAGGTGCGCTTCGAGCTGCACCCGATCGAGGAGTTTCCCGGCGAGGATCCGGCCACCGCCCTGCCGGCGGCATTGAGCGCCGCGCTGCGCGGCCTGGCCCACGAGATCAAGAACCCGCTGGCCGGCCTCAAGGGCGCCGCGCAGCTGCTGGCACGGCGCATCGAAGATCCGGACCTGTCGCGTTATGTCGCCGTGATCCAGGACGAGAGCGAGCGGCTGGACAAGCTCATCGACCGCCTGCTCGATCCGGGACGGCCGGCGGTGGAGGTCGAGGTCAATATCCACGCCGTGCTCGAGCGCGTGCGCGCGCTGGCCGAGGCCGAGGCCGGCTGGGCCTTGCGCATCGAGCGCGACTACGATCCCAGCCTGCCGCCGCTGCTGGGCGATCCGGACCGCCTGACCCAGGCACTGCTGAACCTGGCGCGAAATGCGCTGGAAGCCGACGCGGGCGAGGTGCGCTTGCGCACCCGTGCCGAGCACGGCCCGACCCTCGGCGAGCACAGCCACCGGCTGGCCCTGCGCATCGAGGTCGAGGACAACGGCCGCGGCGTGCCCGAGCACCTGGCCGAGCGCATCTTCCTGCCGCTGGTGAGCGGCCGCGCCGAGGGCACCGGGCTGGGTCTGCCGCTGGCGCAGCAGGTCGCCCGCGAGCACGGCGGCTCGCTGAGCTTCCGCTCGCGCCCGGGCCACACCGTTTTCGCGCTGCTGCTGCCGCTGCGCGGGGCCGAGGCGGAGGCCGCCGATGAGTGAGGCCGGGATCTGGATCGTCGAGGACGACCGCTCGGTCCGGTTCGTGCTGGCCGAGGCATTGCGCGAGGCCGGCTATCGCGTGCGCGAGTTCGAATCCGCGGGCGAGGCGCTGCAGGCACTGGACTCGACCCGGCCGGAACTCGTGTTCACCGACGTGCGCATGCCCGGCGTGGGCGGCCTGGAATTCCTGGACACGCTCAAGCAACGTGCGCCGGAACTGCCGGTGGTGGTCATGAGCGCCTATACCGACCTGGCCTCGACGACCGGGGCCTTCCGCGGCGGCGCCCACGAGTTCCTGTCCAAGCCCTTCGACCTGGATGCGGCCGTGGCATTGGCCGCGCGCGTGCTCGAACGCGATCCGGCCGCAGGCGTTGCCACGGTCGCGGACGACGCGGCCGAACTGGTTGGCGACTCGGCCCAGATGCGCGCGCTGTTCCGGGCCATCGGACGCTTGTCGCAGGCGCCGCTGAGCGTGCTGGTCATCGGCGAAACCGGGACCGGCAAGGAACTGGTCGCACGCGCGCTGCACCGGCACTCGCCGCGCGCGGCACGGCCGTTCGTGGCCTTGAACACCGCCGCAATCCCGGCCGAGTTGCTGGAGTCGGAGCTGTTCGGCCACGAGGCCGGGGCGTTCACCGGGGCGCGCGAACGCCGGCCCGGGCGCTTCGAGCAGGCGCATGGCGGCACCCTGTTCCTGGACGAGATCGGCGACATGCCGCTGCCGTTGCAGACGCGGCTGCTGCGGGTGCTGGCCGAGGGCGAATTCTTCCGCGTCGGCGGTCGCGAGCTGATCGAGGTGGACGTGCGCGTGATCACGGCCACCCACCAGGACCTGGCTGCGCTGGTGCAGGCCGGCCGCTTCCGTGCCGACCTGCTGCACCGGCTCGACGTGGTGCGGCTGGCGCTGCCGCCGTTGCGCGAACGCCGCGAGGACATCGGCGCCCTGGCCGAGCGATTCCTGGCACAGGCCGCCGAGCGTCTGGGCACGCCGCTGCGGCGACTGGGCCGCGATGCCCGCGAGCGGCTGCTGTCGCACGCCTGGCCCGGCAACGTGCGCGAGCTGGAAAACCTGTGCTGGCGCCTGGCCGCGCTGGCGCCAGCCGAGGTCATCCGCGCCGCCGACCTGCCCCCGGGGGTCGGTGACGGCGAGGGCGCGGCCGGTGCAGGCGCGCACGGCTGGGAGGCTGCGCTGCGCGCCTGGGCCCAGGCGCGGCTGGCCGAGGATGCACCCGGTACGCTGTATGCGCACGCGCTCGAGCGCTTCGAGCAGGTGCTGCTGGAGGCGGCACTGGCAGCCACCGGCGGCCACCGCCAGCGCGCCGCCGAGCGGCTGGGCGTGGGTCGCAACACCCTGACCCGCAAGCTCGGATCCTCACGCCGCCGGCCACGCCAGCGCTGAGGCGCAGCCTCCGGTGCGCCTATCATGGGCACCTGCACCAGGCCCGGGCCCGCCATGAGCCAGATCGCCATCCGCGCCGCGCACCCGGACGATCTGGCCACGCTGGTCGGATTCGCCTGTGCGATGGCCCTGGAAACCGAGGGCAAGCGGCTGAATCCGGCCACGGTGCGGCGTGGCATCGCCGCGCTGTTCGCGCAGCCGGGTCGCGGTCGCTACCTGGTGGCTGAGCGCAGCGGTGCGGTCGCCGGCACACTGATGGTCACCTATGAGTGGAGCGACTGGCGCTGCGCCGACTGGTGGTGGATCCAGAGCGTGTATGTGGCCCCGCCGCACCGCCGCTGCGGCGTGTTCGCCGCGCTGTACCGCCACCTGGAGCACGAGTGCGCCCAGGCGCAGGGCGTGTGCGGCCTGCGCCTGTACGTGGAGTACGAGAACCAGGCCGCGCAGCGCATCTACGCGGGGCTGGGCATGCGGCACATGCGCTACCACATGTACGAACACGCCCAGCCGTGGCTGGCGCAGGTGATCGCCACCGGGCCGGGCGAACGGCGAGGCTGAAGCGTCCGCGACCGCGCCTGCACAGGCCTGGGCTAAGATTGCCCCATCCCCGCGATCCGGCCCACCCGATCATGAGCAAGCAAGGCCAGGCGCGGCCCGTCGGCATCGTCGGCGGCGTCCGCATCCCGTTCTGCCGCAGCAACACCGCCTATGCCGACGTCGGCAACCTGGGCATGTCGATCCGCACGCTCGGAGCGCTGGTCGAACGCTACGGCCTGCACGGCGAGCGCCTGGGCGAGGTGGCGATGGGCGCGGTGATCAAGCACGCCACCGACTGGAACCTGGCGCGCGAGGCCACGCTGTCCTCCGGCCTGTCGCCGTACACGCCGGGGATCACGCTGCAGCGGGCCTGCGGCACCAGCCTGGATTCGGCCATCGTTGTCGCCAACAAGATCGCGCTGGGCCAGATCCCGGCCGGTATCGGTGGCGGCTCCGACACCACCTCGGACGTGCCGATCGTGTACGGCAAGCGCCTGCGCGGCCGCATCCTGGCGACCGCCCGCGCCCGCAGCCTGGGCGAGCGGCTGCGCGCCTGGAAAGGCTTCTCACCGCGCGAGTTCAAGCCCTCGTTCCCCGGCGTCACCGAACCGCGCACCGGCAAGTCGATGGGTGAGCATTGCGAGCTCATGGCCAGGCAATGGGACATCGCGCGCCAGGACCAGGACGCGCTGGCGCTGGCCTCGCACCACAAGGCCGCGGCCGCCTACGAGGCCGGGTTCTTCCGCGGACTGGTAGTGCCCTTCCGCGGCGTGGAGCGCGACAACAATCTGCGGCCCGATACCAGCCTGGAGAAGCTGGCCTCGCTCAAGCCGGCCTTCGACAAGACCTCCGGACACGGTACGCTGACCGCGGGCAATTCCACGCCGCTGACCGACGGCGCCGCCGCCGCGCTGCTGGCCAGCGAGTCGTGGGCGCGCGAACACGGCCACGAGATCCAGGCCTGGCTGGTCGACGCCGAGGTCGCGGCGGTCGACTTCGCACACGGCGACGGCCTGCTGATGGCGCCGTGCTGGGCGGTCTCGCGGCTGCTCGAGCGCAACGGCCTGGCCCTGCAGGATTTCGATCTGTACGAAATCCACGAGGCGTTCGCCGCGCAGGTGCTGTGCACGCTCGCGGCCTGGGAGTCGGACGAGTTCTGCCGGCAGCAGCTGGGGCGGGCGACGGCGATGGGGCCGATCGACCGCGACCGGCTCAATGTCAACGGGTCCTCGGTCGCGCTCGGGCATCCGTTCGCGGCGACCGGGGCGCGCATCGTGGCCACCGCCGCCGGGCTGCTGGTCGAGCGCGGACAGGGCCGTGCGCTGATCTCGATCTGCACCGCCGGCGGGATGGGCGTGGCCGCCATCCTGGAACGCTGAGCCGGCACGCTGAGCCGGAACGAGCGTCCGAGTGCGACGCAGCGCACTCGACCGGGACCCTCCGCCTATGGCCAGCGCCACTGCCCTCGCCTGGCGAACCTCTGAACAATTTCAGAGGTTCGCGCGCCCTGGATGGCGCGCTCGCGGATCAAGCACGCAAGTGCTTGATCAGACTTTATCCTAGGCTCTTTGATCCAGACCGGAGACTGCCGATGCGCCCGACCGCGACCGTCCTGGCACTGCTGCTTGCCGCACCGCTGGCCGCCGCGCCGCCGAAGCTGCACGAGAATCCGCGGAATCTGCAGCCGATGGACGTGTTCGCGCTCGAATGGGCGCAGGCGCCCGCGGTCTCGCCGGATGGTCGATGGATCGCCTATGAGCGCACCGGATTCGACCGTCTGAAGGATCGCCGGCGCAGCGAACTGTGGCTGCTCTCGGCCGATGGCGGCAGCCATCGGCCGCTGACCAGCGGACCCAGTGCGCGGCAGCCGACCTGGTCGCCGGACGGTACCCGGCTGGCCTACGTGCAGGATGCCGGCAGCAACCGGGCCCAGATCCACGTGCGCTGGATGGACAGCGGCCAGCGCGCGGTGCTGACCCAGCTCGAGGAGAACCCGGCCGACCTGGCATTTTCGCCCGATGGCCGCTGGATCGCCTTCACCATGCGGGTCCCGGCCGAGGAGGGCGACGAGCTGGCCGAGCTGCCCAAAAAGCCCGACGGCGCCGACTGGGCGCCGCGGCCGCGGCTGATCGACCGGCTGGTCTACCGACGCGACGGCGCCGGCTACGTCGAGCCCGGCTACCGCCACGTGTTCGTGGTGCCGGCCGAGGGCGGCGCGCCGCGCCAGCTCACCGACGGCGGCTACGACCACACCGGCCCGGTGGTCTGGCTGCCGGACGGCCGCGCGCTGGTGGTCACGGCCAACCGCAATCCGGACTGGGAGTACGACCCGCTCGATTCGGAGCTGTACCGGATCGAGCTGGCCGGCGGCGCGGCCACCGCGCTGACCGATCGCGACGGCCCCGATGCGGCGCCGGCGCTGTCGCCCGACGGCAGGTCCCTGGCCTACCTGGGCTTCGATGATCGCCGGCTCGCCTACCAGCTCGCCCGCCTGTACGTGCTCGACCTGGGCAACGGCAGCTCGCGTGAGCTCACCGCCACGCTCGACCGCAATGTCTCCGCGCCGGTGTGGGACGCGCGCGGTCGCGGAATCCATTTCGCCTATACCGACCAGGGCCTGGACAAGCTGGGCTGGGTCGATGCCGGCGGCGGAGCGGTCCGCACGCTGGCCCAGGACTTCGGCGGCACCGCCATGGGCCGCCCCTACGGCGGCGGCGACTTCCACGCCGCGGGCGGCACCGTGGCGTACACGCGCGGCACCGTCGAGCGGCCGGCCGAGATCGCCGTGATCCGCGGGCGCGCCGCACCGCGGGTGCTGACCGAGCTCAACCGCGACGCCCTCGACCACAAGCGCCTGGGCGCGGTCGAGGAGCGCTGGGTCGAATCGAGCGTGGACGGCCTGCGCATCCACGCCTGGGTGGTGAAGCCCCCGGGCTTCGAGGCCGGCAGGAAGTACCCGCTGCTGCTGGAGATCCACGGCGGCCCGCATGCCGACTACGGCCCGCGATTCGCACCCGAAACCCAGCTGTACGCCAGCGCCGGCTACGTGGTGGTCTATGCCAATCCGCGCGGCAGCTCCAGCTATGGCGAGGCGTTCGCCAACCTGATCCGCCACGATTATCCGAACAAGGACTTCCACGACCTGATGTCGGTGGTCGATGCGGTCATCGCCGAGGGCTACGTCGACACCGGCAACCTGTTCGTCACCGGCGGCTCCGGCGGCGGGGTGCTGACGGCCTGGATCGTGGGACACACCGACCGCTTCCGCGCCGCGGTGGTCGCCAAGCCGGTGATCAACTGGATCAGCTTCGCGCTGACCGCCGACGTGTATCCGTTCTTCACCGGCTACTGGTTTCCGGCGCTGCCGTGGGAGGATCCCACGCACTACCTGGAACGCTCGCCACTGATGTACGTGGGCCAGGTCAAGACCCCGACCATGCTGCTCACCGGAGAGGACGACCACCGCACGCCGATCTCCGAAACCGAGCAGTTCTACCAGGCGCTGAAGCTGCGCCGGGTGGACACCGCGATGGTGCGCATCCCGGGCGCCTCGCACGGGATCAACCAGCGCCCCAGCCACATGCTGGCTCAGGTGCTCTACACGCTGGGGTGGTTCGAGCGCTACCGGCAGCGCGACTGAGCGCGGCCGCCGGCGACGCGGCACCGCCGGGTCAGCGCGGTTCGCCGCTGAGCCGCGGTACGCCGTGGGCGTCGCGTTCCTCGGTCGGCTCCCGTTGTCCGCCGGCGCGGACCAGGCCCCGCACCGGCAGCGGTCGCGGGGCCTCGCCGCGCAGCGTGCGCAGCGCATTGGCCAGGCATTCGCGGGCGCGGGTCTCGTCCTGCTGCTCGCCGAACACCCGCCCCAGTTCCTCCCAGGCCACCGCCCCGGCGCCGTGGGCCAGGGCGCGCTGCAGGTAGTCCTCGGCCTTGCCCCACAGCCGCTCGCGGCGGCACAGCCGGCCCAGTGAGGTCAGCAAGGCCGGGCTGTCCGGATGGGCCTGCAGCCAGGCTTCGGCGCGCCGGATGCGGGGCCCGTGCTGTTCGGCCGGCAACGAACCCAGGCGCAGCGCCAGGGTTTCGTCCCAGCCGCGCTTGAGTGTGGCCTCGATCGCCCCGGCGCCGAGTTCGCCGTCCCCGAGTTCGCCCGCGCGCGCGGCGTAGGCATCGACCAGCGCGGGCTCGTGGCGCTGGACGCGGGACAACGTCCGCCAGCGCGACTTCAGCGTCGCCAGATCGGCCGACTCGTGCAGCGCGGCCGATTGCAGTTCGATTTCCAGTGCCGCCTGCGCCGCACTTTCCAGCGCCTGCGTTCGGCGCAATCCGGCCAGCAAGCCCAGTGCCTGGGCGGCGCGCCCGCTGCCGGCCATCGCCCGCAGCTGCAGCTCCACGCCGCGCGGCGGAAGTGCGCTGCGCGCGGCCGCCGCGGCGAGCAGCGCTTCGGCCTGTGCCGAGTGGCCCTGCGCCAGCAGCCGCTCGCAGCGGATCAGCAGCAGCGCGGTGTCGCCGCCGACCTCGCCGGCGGCCTCCGACAGCAGTTCCTCGGCGCGTTCGTCCTCGCCGCGGACCTGGGCGGCCCGGGCCGCGTACAGCAGCGCCGGCAGCGCCTGCTCGCGGTCGCGGGCGGCGCGCACGAGCAGCCGCTCGGCCTCGACCAGCCGGCCCTCGTGCAGTGCCACCAGTCCGCCGGCCAGACGTTCGCGGGCGCGCCGGCGCCTGCCGCTGCGCCAGCTGCGCAGCGGCAGGCGCAGCAGCCACAGGCCCAGCGCCAGCACTGCCCAGGCCAGCAGCAGCGCGAGCGCGGCCACCACCAGCGTGCTCTCGGCGCTCCAGCCGCGCCAGATCACGCGCACGTAGCCCGGATCCTGCGCCAGCAGGAACCACAGCCAGGCACCGGCCGCAGCCAGGGCGAGCAGCACCAGCACCCGGGCGAACACGCTCAGGACTCCGGTTCGTGTTGCGGCGCGGCAGGCAGCGCGCTGCGCGCCGCGCGCACGCCGCGCAGCTCGCGCAAGGTCGCGCCCAGCGCCGGCACCGGCGGCGACAACTCCAGTGCTGCGACCACGGCCAGCCCCTGCAGGACGCGGCCGACCCGATCGTCGTCGGCGTCGTACAGGCGCTCGATCCGGGCCTGGGCGCGCATCAGCGCGGCGTTGAGCGCAAGGTCGTCGCGGCGGTCGGCCGCGGCGCGCGCCACGGCCAGGTCCAGCGACAGCGCGGTGCGCTCGGCGGCGCGCACGGCCGGATCCACGATCGCGTCGGTATCGGTGGCGTCCGGGCCGGTAGCCACGCGCCGGACCGTGACCACCTGCGCGAGCAGGTCACCGAGCCGCGACCCGGCGCCGGCCGGGGCCACCGCGCGGCGGGCAGCGACCGAATCGGGCAGCTCCTGCAGCATGGCCGCGACCGCATCGAGTCCGGCGCGGGCGCGGCGCGCACCGTCGGCCGGCACCGCATCGAGCGCGGCCAGTTCCTGTGCCAAAGTCTCGCGCAGCGTTGCGGCGAGCAGATCGTCGATGCTCGCCAGGGTGGCATCGGCCAGGCGGTAGGCCTGGGTGGCGCCGTCGACATCGCCGAACAGCGACAGCCGCTCGGCGCCCATCAACAGCAGGAACTCGGCCTCGTTGAGCTTCAGCAGCACCTCGCCGCGCAGGCGCTGCTCGCTGAGCCGGGCGATCGAATCCTCCAGCAGCGCCGAGCGCTCGCTGACCGCCAGCAACTCCTCGCGCAGCAGCTTGTTGGTGGCGCCGGCATCGTCCAGCCGCTGGGCCAGGGCCCGCTGCGTGCGCCCGGTGGCGTCCAGGCCCTGCTGCAGCGACCCGATGCTGCGTTCCATCGAGGCGGTGGCCCGGTGCCAGTCCGCGAACTCGCCGCGCTGGTCGCGGTAACGCTCGAGCTCGCGCCAGCCCAGCACCGCCACGGCGGCCAGCGCCAGCACCAGGAGCAGCCACAGGCCCGCGCCCGCGCGCCGTCGTGGCCGCGCCGAAGCCGGTGCGGACGTTGCCGGTCGGGGCTGCTCGGGGGCGCCATCGGTTGCTTGCGGGTCGCTCACGTCGGGGCGGCTCGATGTTCGTGCACGTTCGAGGATGCTACCGGAACGCTTCGTGATTGGCATGCGAGCACAGCGCCGTGGTCAGGGCGGTGGGGGACGCGTCCCGGGCGGGGACGGCTGCGGCGAAGCCGTGGCCGCGCGCCGCCTCGGCCAGTCGGGGACTGGCGCACACGGCCACCGCGTCGAGCAGCCGCGCGCGGGCACCGGCGGGCAACTGCGCCAACAGATGGGTGAGTGCTTCGAGGCTGCTGAGCATGAACGCGCGCGGCGGCGGCGCCGATTCGAGTGCGTGCACGCTCGCCGCGTCCAGCCGCGGCGGCAGCCGCCGGTACACGTCGGCACGGCACACGCGGGCGCCGCGTCCGGCCAGCGCCGGGGCGATCCGGTCGCGACCGCCCGGCGCGGTGACCAGCCCG
>DASRZM010000116.1:0-7595 GCA_035686365.1 Lysobacteraceae bacterium
GGTGTCCGATTCCGGACACTGGCCGCCATGGCGAACACTCGATCCGATCGCAGGTCCAGCCGGATCAGCCACTTGCCGCAGGCACGGTCCTTGCTCCAGTCGCTGTATCCCATCCAGGCGAGCGCAGCTCCATGATCCGACTCGAAAGCGTGCAGAAGTCCTATCCGCTGGCCGGCGGCCGCAGCTGGGTGCTGCGCAACATCCACCTGGAGATCGGCGAGGGCGAGTTCGTCACCGTGATGGGCCCCTCGGGCTCGGGTAAGACCTCGCTGCTGAACGTACTGGGCCTGATGGACGCCGATTTCGAGGGCCGCTACTGGCTGGACGATGCGGCGGTGCACGAGCTGGGCGCGCGCCAGCGCCAGGCACTGCAGCGCGACAAGGTCGGCTTCATCTTCCAGCACTACCACCTGATCGACGACCTGACCGTGGCCGAGAACCTGGACCTGCCGCTGAGCTACCGCGACGTCGCCGCAGGCGAGCGCCGCGCGCGCGTGGCCGACATCCTCGACCGCTTCAACATCGTCGGCAAGAAGGACCTGTTCCCGAACCAGCTCTCCGGCGGCCAGCAGCAGCTGGTGGCGGTCGCGCGGGCGGTGATCAGCCGGCCGCGGCTGCTGCTCGCGGACGAACCCACCGGCGCACTGCATTCGAAGCAGGCCAAGGACATCATGGAGCTGCTGGCGGAGCTCAACGGCGAGGGCATGACCATCGTGCAGGTGACCCACAACCCCGAGTGCGCCGCCTACGGTGCGCGCGCCCTGGAGCTGTTCGACGGCTGGGTCTCGCAGCCGGAGACGGCCGCGGCAGGGACGGGGGCCTGAGATGGCGGCGGAGAAGCCGCGCATCCTGGTCGCCGACGACCAGAACGACGTGCTGCAGGCGCTGCGCCTGCTGCTGAAGTCCGAGGGCTACGCCTGCGAGGCCGTCGGCGCTCCGGAGGCGGCGCTGGCGGCGTTGAAGGACCAGTTCTTCGACGCGGCGCTGATCGACCTGAACTACACGCGCGACACCACCTCGGGCCAGGAAGGCCTGGAGCTGCTCGCGCGCATCCGCGCGCTGGACCCGGACCTGCCGGTGGTGGTGATGACCGCCTGGGCCACGATCGACGTCGCCGTTCAGGCGATGCAGCGCGGCGCTGGCGATTTCATCGAGAAGCCCTGGGAGAACCGACGCCTGGTCTCGGTGCTCAACTCGCAGGTCATGCTTGGCCGCTCGCGTCGTCGGGTGCGCCGGCTGGACGCCGAAAACCAGCTGCTCCGGGGGGACGAAGGCGAGCGCTTCATCGCCGAAGCGCCGAGCATGCTCCCGGTGCTGGAACTGATCCGCCGGGTCTCCCCCACCGATGCCAACGTCCTGGTGCTGGGCGAGAACGGCACCGGGAAAGGTGTGGTCGCGCGGCAGATCCACAGGCAGTCCAGGCGCGCCGGAAAGCCGTTGATCAAGGTCAACATGGGCGGCATTGCCGAAAGCGTGTTCGAATCGGAGATGTTCGGGCACGTCAAGGGGGCGTTCACCGACGCCAGGAGCGACCGCATCGGCCGCTTCGAACTGGCCGACGGGGGCACCCTGTTTCTAGACGAAATCGCCAATATCCCGCCCTCGCAGCAGCCCAAGCTGCTGCGCGTGCTCGAGGACGGCGAGCTCGAGCGGCTCGGCTCCTCGCGGACGATCTCGGTGGACGTGCGCATCGTGTGCGCCACCAATGCCGACCTCGCGGACGAGGTCGCCGCGGGGCGCTTCCGGAAGGACCTGCTGTTCCGGCTCAACACCGTGGAGGTCCGCCTGCCGCCTCTGCGCGAGCGCCGCCCCGACATCGTGCCGATGGCCGAGGATTTCCTGCAGCGCTGTGCACACCGCTACCAGCGCGAGGGCATGCGGTTGTCGGACTCGGCCCGCAGGGCGCTGGAAGCCTACCCCTGGCCCGGCAACGTGCGCGAGCTGTCCCACGTGATCGAGCGCGCCGTGCTGATGGCTTCGGCCGACACCATCGACCACGTGGACTTCGGCCTGCAACCATTGACGCCGGCGGTGGAACCGGCCAACGTCTCGGCCAACATGACCCTGGAGCAGGCCGAGCAGGCGATGATCCGCAACGCGCTGGACACCTGCACCGGAAACATCCAGCGTGCGGCGGAGATGCTGGGCTTGAGCCGCGCCGCGCTGTACCGGCGCCTGGAAAAGTTCGGGATGCGGGCGGACTGATCCGGCCGTGGACGCCTCACGCCCTGCGCGGCGAAGCGTGCGTGCCCTGAGCTTCGAGCGCAGGGTCTACCTGGATGCGCTGCTGGTCGCGGCGCCGGCGATCGCGCTGCTGGCGGCTTGGGCGTGGTGGGGCATGCCGCAATCGGAGGCGGCATGGACCCTGGGCAGCCTGGCCGCGCTGCTGACGCTGGGACTGGCCTCGCGTCTGCGCAATCGCGTGGTGTTTCCGCTGTACACGCTGTCGAACCTGCTCGAGGCGCTGCGCGAGGGAGATTACTCGCTGCGCGGCTCGCGCGCGCGCCATGACGACGCCATCGGCGAGGTCGTCCGGGAAGTCAATGCGCTCTCGCAGACGCTGCGCGACCAGCGCCTGCGCGTGCAGGAGGCCAGCGCGCTGCTTACGAAGGTGATCGAGGCGATCGACATCGCGCTGTTCAGCTTCGACGCCGACCGCACCCTGCGCCTGATCAATCCGGCCGGCGAGCGGCTGCTGGCGGCGCGCCGCGAACAGGTGCTGGGACGCACTGCCCAGGAGCTGGGCATCGAGGATTGCCTCGCCGTGGAGGGTTCGGCGGTGATGCGGCGACCGTTTCCGGGTGGCACCGGCAGTTTCGAGGTCCGCCGTAAGCGTTTCCGCGACAGCGGACTGCCGCACGACCTGCTGGTGATCACCGACCTTTCCCGGGCCCTGCGCGAGGAAGAGCGGCAGGCCTGGCAGCGCCTGATCCGGGTCCTGGGCCACGAACTGAACAACTCGCTGGCGCCGATCAAGTCGATGGCCGCCACGCTGGCCGGCGTGCTCGCGCAGAAGCCGCCGCCCGAGGACTGGACCGATGACCTGCGCGATGGGCTGAAGGTGATCGGGGACCGCGCCGAGGCCCTTTCCCGTTTCATGATCGGTTACGCCACGCTGGCCAGGCTGCCGCCCCCGAGCAAGAGCCAGATCGAGCTGGCGGCGCTGCTCGAGCACGTTTCGGCGCTGGAGCAGCGCGTTGCGGTGCAGGTGGTCCGGGGCCCGGACGTGCGCTTCAGCGTCGATCCGGACCAGCTCGAACAGGCGCTGATCAACTTGATCAAGAACGCCACCGAGGCCTCCCTGCCGCAGGGCGGCGATGTCGCCGTGCGCTGGCAGGCCGACCGGGCATGGGTGCGGATCGAGGTCGTGGACGAGGGTCTGGGTCTAGGCAACACCGAGAACCTGTTCGTACCGTTTTTCACGACCAAGCCCGGCGGCACCGGCATCGGCCTGGTGCTGGCCCGCCAGATCGCCGAGGGACATGGCGGCACACTGGTCCTGGTGAACCGGGACGACCGCAGCGGCTGCATCGCCCGCGTGGAGCTGCCGCGCAATTGACCGCGTGCCGTACACGGAGCCAGCGATGCCGGCGCGGCCCGGCGCCCGTGGCATGATGCACGGCATGGACAAGCCCACGATCACGCCGCAGGCGCGCCTGCCGGGGCTCAAGGCCGAACTCGAGGAGACGATCGAGCGCCTGGACGAAGCGGCCTCTCCGGTCGAGCTGGACCAGACCGTGCAGGGGCGCATCAGCCGCGTGGATGCGATCGGCCGGCAGCAGATGGCGCTGGCTTCGCGACGCCGTCTGGCCGAGCAGCTGCGGCGCGTGCATGCCGCTCTGGAGCGGGTCCGCAACAACAGCTACGGCACCTGCTGCCGGTGCCGCGAGCCGATCGATCCCGCGCGCCTGGAGGCCGACCCCGCCGCGCCATTGTGCATGGACTGCGCCGGCGCCCTGGAGCAGAGCCGATAGCGTCCGGCCTCGCGAGAGGGTCCGGACAAGTCCATGCTGGACCTGTTAGGCGTCTTCCGCGCGCCGGAAATCACTACCGGTACTTCGCCAGTTCCACGCGCGCGATCAGGCCGCGGTGCACGGCGTCGGGCCCATCGGCGATGCGCAGTGCGCGCGCCATGTTGAACAGCGCGGTCAGCGGGGTGTCGGCACACACGCCGGCGGCGCCATGCATCTGGATGGCTTCGTCGACCACCGTCTGCAGGACAGACGGCGCGGCCAGCTTGATCGCAGAGATTTCGGTCAGTGCGCCCAGGGGGCCGACCCGGTCGAGCCGCCAGGCCGCGTACAGCGTCAGCAGTCGCACCTGGTCGATCGCCACGCGCAGGTCGGCGATGCGTTCGCGGTTGCCGCCCAGCTCGATCAGCGGCCTGCCGAAGGCGCTGCGCGAGAGCCCGCGCGCGATCATCAGCTCCAGCGCCCGCTCGGCGGCGCCGATGCAGCGCATGCAGTGATGGATGCGCCCCGGGCCCAGCCGGCCCTGCGCGATCTCGAAGCCGGCGCCCAGGCCGCGGATCACGTTGGCCGCCGGCACGCGCACCTTGTCGAATTGGACTTCGCCGTGGCCGTAGGGCGCGTCGTAATCGCCATACAGCGGCAGCATGCGTTCGATGCGGACCCCCGGCGCGTCCAGTGGGACGAGCACCATGCTGTGGCGGTGGTGGCGATCCGCGTCCGGGTCGGAAAGTCCCATGAATATCGCGAGCTTCGCATCGGGATGGCCCAGGCCGGTCGACCACCATTTGCGACCTTCCAGTACGAGATCGTCGCCCTCGACCGTGATCGTGGCCTGCAGGTTGGTGGCGTCGCTGGAGGCCACGTCCGGCTCGGTCATGCAGAACACCGAGCGGATGGTCCCTTCGAGCAGCGGGTGCAGCCAGCGCCGCTTCTGCTCGTCGCTGCCGTAGTGGTGGAGCACCTCCATGTTGCCGGAATCGGGCGCATTGCAGTTGAAGACCTCGGGGGCGAGCAGGCTGCGCCCCATCTGCTCCGCGATGGGGGCGTATTCGGTCGTGTCCAGGCCTGCGCCCAGTTGCGGATCGGGAAGAAACAGGTTCCACAGGCCCTGTGCGCGCGCTTCGGCCTTGAGCGACTTCACCTGGGGCGAAACCGTCCATGACTTCCAGTCGCCGCTGCGCCAGGCGGGCGGCGGATCCCGGGCCAGCGCTTCCTCCACCGGGACGACGCGCTCGGCGATGAAGGCGCGGACGCGTTGGACGTAATCGCTGCTGCGGGGGCTGGGTTCGAAGTCCATGGCCTTACCGGTAGGTGATCAGTCGGGCGTGCTCGCCCTCGAAGTGCGCGTGATCGTTCAGCGAGGAAAGATACAGGTCCCGCGGTGTGGCGATCAGCTTGGTGATCGCGGCGTTGGCCAGGGTCCGGTTGAGCCGCAGCGCACCCTCGTCGGGGAGCTGCAGCATGCGCTGGACGACGGCCGCAATCGGGCCGCCCGAGGTGAACACCAGCGCGGTCCGGGATCTTTCCAGGCGATCGTGCAGGCGCGCGAGCGCCTGCCCGACCCGCGCGCGGAAGCCCGGCCAGCTTTCCGGATAGTCGTGGTTGTGCAGGCCCCCGACCCAGCGCGCGATCGCCCGCCCGAACTCGAGCTCGAAGGCCCGGTGCGGATCCTGTGCGGCCATCAGGTCCGCGCTCATGCGTTCGGGGTCGGCCCACTGCGGCTTGTACGCTGCCAGGACGGCGAGGTGGTCGTATTCGTCCCATCCGCGGTCCAGATCCCAGCCCTGCGCGTGCCCCATCTGGGCCAGCGCCGCCTCCGCGGTCTGCGCGTGCCGGCGCATGCCTCCGCACAGGACCAGTTCGGGCCGGGCGAGCCGCTGCGCCAGGCTGCGGCCGAGCACCTGCGCCTGGGCCAGTCCGGTCTCCGACAAGGCGTCGTATTCGGTGGCCCCGAACGAGGCCTGGCCATGGCGCACCAGCAGGATCACCCCCATCTCAAGATCACCCCCATCTCAAGATCACCGCCATCTCAGGATGCGCTCCGGATCGCGCGGCGGCAGCGCCAGTGCAGGTAATGCACCAGCAACCAGAAGTGACGGAACGCCCGATTGCGGGTCTGGCGGTGGTGGTAGCGGTAGTAGATCTGCTGTGCGATCGCGGCCAGGCGGAACTGGCCGCAGGTTTCGTAGAAGGCCCAGTTGTGCGGTTCCAGCCCGGTGCGTTGGCAGTAATGCGCAACGACCTGCGCTCGGCTGAGCATGCCCGGTACGTGGGTGGGCTGGCGGCGCATTGCGCGGATGAACCGGTCGTCGTCTGCCTGCACCCAGTAGGCCAGGGTGTTGCCCAGGTCCATCAGCGGATCGCCGATCGTGGCCATCTCCCAGTCCAGTACGCCGACCACCCGCGTGGGATCGGCCGGGTCGAGCACGACGTTGTCGAAGCGGAAATCGTTGTGGATCAGGCAGGTGGCCGCGTCCTCGGGTGTGTTGACCTCCAGCCACCGCATCACGGCAGCGAAGCGCGGCACGTTCCACGTACGCGCACGGCGGTAGCGCTCGCCCCAGCCCTGCACCTGGCGGCGGCAGTAACCGGGACCCTTTCCCAATTCCCCGAGGCCGGCTGCTTCGACGTCCACGCCGTGCAGCGCGACCAGCGTGTCGATCACGTTCAGGCACAGCCTCCGCGTCTGTTCCGGCGTCAGTGCCAGCGCGGCCGGCAGGTGCCTGCGCAGGATGAGCCCCGGCAGTCGGCGCATCACGTAGAACTCTGCGCCGATCACGGTCGTGTCCGCGCAGTGGGCGATCATCTGCGGCACGTAGGGGAACACCGGCGCCAATGCGCTCTGCACGCGGTACTCGCGCCCCATGTCGTGGGCGCCCCGGGCCCGTGTGCCCTTGGGCGCGCGGCGCAGGATCAGGTCGTGCGCAGGGTAGGCGAGCCGGTAGGTCCAGTTGGATGCGCCGCCGGCGTACTGGGTGACCTCCGGCGTGCCCTGCAGTCCGGGCAGGCGCGGCCGCAGCCAGGCGTCGACGGCGGCGACGTCGAGCTCCTCGCCGGGCCGGATCGGTCCGGCGAGGTCGGTGAGTGCAGCGGGATCGGCGGCCATGGCAACCGTGGCAGGCGGACAGGCCGAGTATGCCGCAAGCGCGCGTCCGCGCCGTTCGCCCGCGTGGATACCGGTCCGTGGTAGCTTCCGCGGCCATGGATACGGCGGTAGACCTCGAGCAGCACCGGGCGGCACTGACCGGCCACTGCTACCGGATGCTCGGTTCGGCCTTGAGCCGGAGCGGCGGGGCCGACCGATGCATCCCGGTATCGAGTCGATGCGACGCGCGTCATGCATGCCTGGCTGCGCGTCGGCGAGGCCGGGCTGATCGAAGCCGTCCTGACAGGCCCGGCGGGCTCGGACCGCGGCGAGCGTCGGCGCGGTAGTGCCGACCTACGTCCTGAAGGGCGCGGCGGGGTGGACTCCATGAAGCGGGACCGACCGGGAACGCTGTTCGTCCGCCTCGCCGTGCGCGACCTGGAACGCTCGAAGGCGTTCGTCGCCGAATTCACTTGGCCTGCATCCGGATCGCGCCGTCGAGCCGGATGGTGCTGCCGTTGAGGTAGCGGGTGGACACG
>DASRZM010000117.1:0-24285 GCA_035686365.1 Lysobacteraceae bacterium
CTGGAGTTCCAGCGTCCAGAACGGCCGCCGGCCGACCAGGTAGGCGACCGGCTCGCCCGCCTCGCGGCGCTGCAGCAGCCCGGCATAACGCGCGCGCAGCGCGGTGTCGGCTCGGTCGCGCGCATGCGCGTAGAGCCAGGCACGGTCGCGGCCGGCAGCATGTCCGAGCAGCAACTCGGCGTCATGGCGCGGACTGTCGCCGGGCAGCCCCGCCGCGCCGGCGCGCAGCAGCTGCGCCAGCTCGGGGCCCGCAACTTCCATCGGTTCCGGGTCGGTATCCATCGGTGCATGGTAGCCACGTCCGTGGCAGCCGTCGCCGCGATGCCGGCCGCAGTGGGAGAATGAGGCCCCTGGAGCCAGTAATATCCAGGCGATCGGGAAAAGCGGGGCGCATCATGCCGGCACACGCGCTGTCGATGATCCTGCTGGTGGCCGTGCAGGGAGCCAGTGTGGCCGCCACGCCGCCACTGCCGGGCGCAGCCGACGTCCAGGTCCATACCCGGGAGGACATCGCCCGTTCCGGGCTGACCACGCTGGTGGACTTCCTGCGCCAGCTCCCGCAGTTCGACTCGCCCGCGAATGCGCGCATCACCGGAGGCGGGGAATCGCGGGTTGCGCTGGGCACGCTGGGCAGCCCCGGCACCCTGGTGCTGGTCGACGGCCGCCGCTGGGCCCCCGGCGCCGGCGGAGCGGTGGACCTGAGTGCGATCCCGCTGGCACTGGTGGAGCGCATCGAGGTCCACCGCGGCGGCGGCGGCTACGGCGACGCCGTGGGTGGGGTCGTCGACATCGTCACCGCGACCGCGCCGGCCGCGCGCGCGCGCGCGTTTGCGGGCGCCTACGAACAGGGCGATGGGGACAGCGAAGCCTACGAGTTCGCGGTTCACGCCCAGGGCGAGCGCAGCAGCGTGTCGTTCTTCGGCTCCTTCGTGGAGTAGTCGACGGTGCGTGCTGCCGACCGCGACCACTCCGCGGTGCCGGTGTTCGGGCTGCCGCCGAACCACGCCTCGGCCGGGGCCTCCAGCACCACGCGCCAGGGCCGGGTGTTCGTGCCTGGGCTGGGTTTCCGGGTCCTCGACTTCGGGCAGCCGGGCTGCCGCACCGGCGAGACCTGCGCGCCGGCGACCGCCGCGCAGTTCGTGCCCTTCGACCCGTCCGTGCACGGCTTCAACTTCGCTGCCGAGATGCTGGTCCTGTCACCACAGCACAGCCGCTCGGTGGCCGGCAGCGGGCAGTTCGAACTGACACCCGCGGTGCGCTTCCACGCCCAGGTCCTGCGCAACGAGCGCCGCTCGCGCCAGCAGCTCGCGCCGATGCCGATCGTGGTCGGCCCGCTGTTCTTCGGACAACCCTCCCATGGGAACCCGTTTTCGATCGAGATCTCGGCGGACAGTCTCTACAACCCGTTCGAAGTGGCGCCTCTGATCGCGCAGTTGCGCGCGCCGGAGCGTTTCCCGCGGCTGTTCGCTCAGGACGTCGACAGCACCGCATTCAGCGGCCGCCTCGAGGGCGAGATCGCGTCCACCGCGCGCAACTGGCATTGGCAGGCGGGCTACCGCTACGTGCAGCTCGATGAGGTCGCCACCGCCACCGGCTTCGTGGACCTGGACCGCCTGCGCGTGGCGGCCGGGCCCTCGTTCCTGGACGCGGCCGGCGTACCGCGCTGCGGAACCCCCGAGGCCCCGATCGCGGGCTGCGTACCGTTCAACTTCCTCGGCGGTGCCGCGCAGGTGACCGACTCGATGTGGAATGGTGTCGCCTTCGATGGGCGCGACCGGCGTGGCTCGGACCTGCATGCCTTCGATGCGGCGATCTCCGGCGAGGCGCTGCAGCTGCCCGCCGGCGCGCTGTGGCTGGAACTGGGCTACGAGCACCGGCGCGTGAGCGCCTTCACCGAGCCCGACGCCCTGGCCGCCGGCGGACGCACCACGTATTCGCCGCCCCCGGCCTTCTCCGGCGCAACCGATACCAACGACGTGCACGCGCGCTTCCACCTGCCGCTGCTGCCCGACACCGTGGCGCTGCGTGGCGGCTACCGCCGCAGCGATCATTCCGGTGCCGCCGATGCGCAGGCCTGGAGCGCGGAACTGGCCTGGACTCCGTCGGCGGTGTTCTCGGCGGGGCTCGGCGCCGGCGCAGGTTTCCGTCAGCCCGCGCCCTTCGAGCTGTTCGAGCCTGCACGGGCCGAGTTCCTGTTCGCGAACGATCCGTGCGAGGGGTACATCGGGCCGGTAATCCCACGCTGCGAGCAGGATGCGCCCGACCTGCGAGATGATGCCTACACCCAGGGAATTTCGTATCGGTACCGCGCCGGCGGTAACCCCGACCTGGAAGCCGAACGCAGCCGCCATTCCCGTGCCTGGCTCGGCTGGCGGCCGACGCAGGACACGGAGCTGGGCCTGGCCTGGAACCGCATCGACCTGCACGACCGCATCGGCCGGATCGATCCGACCCGGTTGCTGAACCTGTGCTACCTGGAAAACAATGCGGCCGCCTGCGCCCACGTCGTCCGGACCCCGTCCGGCTTCCTGCATGACACGCGCATCGCCAACCTCAACCTGTTCGGCCGCATCCGCAGCGAGCACCTGGACCTGTCCGCCGCGCACCGCCGCGACGCAGGCCACTGGGGCCGCTTCGCGACCCGCCTGACCGCGACCCGGCTGCTCGCGCACGAGGACAGCAATGCCTGCCTGCGGCTGCCCGGCGAGGGTTTCGGGCAGTTTCATTGCGAGTTGGACGCGGCCCCGGACCGGGCCGGGTTCTACCTGCAGGGAACCCCGTACTGGCGCTGGCGCGCGCGGCTCGACAGCGACTGGGAGCGCGGCGACTGGGGCGCACGCCTGAGTGTCCGCTACCTTTCCGGCATCGATGAGGACTGCTGGCTGCCGGTGGTCCGGGCCGATTCGATCGGTGATGCCTCGCTGCGCGCGCTGTGCAGCGACCCCCATGCACTCCGCAACCGCATCGGCAGCCGCACCTACCTGGACGCGCAGTTGATCTGGACGGCACCGTGGTCGGCCACGATCCGCATCGGCGCCCGCAACCTCACGGACCGGGCTCCGCCGGTGTCCTACGACTTCACCGAGCACAGCGCGCTGCCGGTCCACGACCTCGAAGGCCGGTTCCTGTACGCCAGCTACGAGCAGTCGTTCTGATCCGGGCGGTGCGCTGGCGCGGCTTCAGCCGAACAGCAGCATCCAGGCCTCGATCATGCACGCGGCGAGGAAGCCGGTCAGGAAGAACAGGTAGCTGGTGCGCAGGTAGGGATACTTGTAGTGGGCGAGGTAGCTGCCGACGCCGTAGACATCGCGCAGCACGGTCTCGTACGCCGTGCCCGGCTGCATCGCCTTGGCCATCTCTCGCAGCCAGCGCTCCTCGTCCAGCGCCACGAAGTGGCCGAAGAACATCAGGTTGAAGTGCGGCGGCACCTCGCCGCTGATCTTGCGGATGGCGCGGTACTTGGGCAGCACCGCCAGGATCGCCAGCAGCAGCGCCAGCAGCGTGAACACGCCCAGCACGATGGCGCTCCAGCGCAACTCGGCAGGGTCGATCCGGCCCAGCACCAGGGTGAGCACGATCGAGGCCACGGTGATGATGATGTTGGCCTTGGTGTCGGCCATCTGCGAGAGCATCACCTGGTGCTGCTGTGCCAGCCGCAGCAGGTGGTCGCCGCTGCTGCGCTCGGGCACGTCGGCGAGCGGGCGTTCGGGCGCGCCCCCGCTGTGGTCGGTCGCGGCATTCATGGCGTTCTCCCCCGCATGCGGTGAAGATGATAGCCGTTTCGCAACGGAGCGCCGCAATGCGTCGAGAGCCCGGCAGGCCGGCCCTGCCCGCCCTGGCCCTGGCCGCACTGGCCGCGCTGGGCCTGGCGGCCTGCTCACCGGCCTATTTCGTGGGGCTCAACGCCAGCGACGGGCCGACCCCGGCGCAGACCCGCGTGTACGACCCCGAACGCGGCCTCGCCGTGGACATCGTGCGCCCAGCCGGCGGCGGATCCGGCGCGCCGGTGGTGGTGTTCTTCCATGGCGGCGGCTGGCAGAGCGGCACCCGCGGGCAGTACCGCTTCGTGGCCGATGCGCTGGCCGCGCGCGGCCTGGTGGTGGCCCTGCCGGACTACCGCAAGCATCCGCAGGTGCGTTTCCCCGCGTTCGTCGAGGACGGCGCCCGCGCCGTAGCCTACGTGGCGCGGCATGCGCGCGCGTTCGGCGGCGACCCCGACAGGGTCTTCCTGTCCGGCCATTCCGCCGGCGCGCACATCGCCGCGCTGCTGGCCACCGATGCGCGCTACCTGACCGCTCACGGCATCCAGCCGCGCGAGCTGGCCGGCGTGATCGGCGTGGCTGGACCCTATGATTTCCTGCCGCTGAGCGACCCGGCACTGAAGGCGGTGTTCGGCCCCGAGGCGGGCCGCCCGGCCTCGCAGCCGGTCAACTTCGTCGACGGCGACGAGCCGCCGTTTCTGCTGCTGCACGGCGAGCGCGACCGCCGCGTGTGGCTGCGCAACAGCGAGTCACTGGCCCGCGCGCTGCGCGAGGCGCGGGTTCCCGTGCAGCTGCAGGTCTACGCAGGCGTCGGCCATGCCCGGATCCTGTCGGCCTACCGCTTCCAGTGGCTGGCGCCCACGGTGGCCGACAGCGTGGAGTTCGTCGAGCGCCACGCCACCGCTCGCTGACGCCGCGGCGCTCTGCGCTCAGCCCGCGGCCTGCTCGGCCGTCACCGCGACCGCGTGCACCACCGCGGCGATGCGCACGGCGCTCTGCACGCCCTGTGCGGTGACACCGTGCTGGCGCACCGTCTTTTCGTGCGAGTCGATGCAGGCGCCGCAGCCGTTGATGGCCGAAACCGCCAGCGAGCACAGCTCGAAGTCGACCTTGGGGATCCCCGGGTTCGCCATCACGTTCATGCGCAGCGAAGTGCGCATGTTGGCGTATTCCTTGTCGCCGACCAGGTGCGTGAAGCGGTAGTACACGTTGGTCATCGCCATCATCGCCGCAGCGGCCTCGGCGCCGGCCTGCTCGGCGTCGGACAGGACCCCGGCGGCGTGGGCGCGCAGCGCTTCGGTGACGCGGGCGTTTCGTGCGGCGATCGCCGAGGCCAGCGCGACGGACCGGATCTGGGTGTCGCTCAGGCCCGGCGCTCCACCCTCGCTGAGCACCGATTCGATGTTCAGGCGCAGGTCCCTGGCGTAGTCGGGCAAGGCGGATTGGATCGTCTCGATGCTCATGTGGATCTCCAGGCAAGCCGCCATCCTCGCGCCACGGCGGTCGCGGCGGCGTCATGGCAGGCATGGGTCGGAAAGTCGCGCGGGGCCGTTGCGCGGCCCCGCCGCGGGCACGTCGTCCTGGGGGAGGGGGAGAGGTCGGAGCGACGTGTGAAAACGGGCGCTCAGGCGACCTTGAGGACTTCCTCGCCCTGGTGCCAGTTGCACGGGCACAGCTCGTCGGTCTGCAGGGCATCGAGCACGCGCAGCACTTCCTGCGGGTTGCGGCCCACCGACAGGTCGGTCACGTAGACGAAGCGGACGATGCCGTTGGGGTCCACCAGGAAGGTGGCGCGCTTGGACACGCCCTCGTCGGCGTCGATGATGCCCAGCGCCTGGGAAAGCTCGCGCTTGACGTCGGCCAGCATCGGGAACGGCAGCTTGTTCAGGTCCTTGTGGTCCCGGCGCCAGGCCAGGTGCACGAACTCCGAATCGACGCTGCCGGCCAGCACCTGGCAGTCGCGGTCGGCGAACTGCTGGTTGATTCCGGCGAAGCCGACGATCTCGGTCGGGCACACGAAAGTGAAGTCCTTCGGGTAGAAGAACACGCACAGCCATTTGCCCTTCCAGGTGCCGTTGTCGACTTCGACGAAGGCGTCCTTCAGGTCGCTGGTGACGGTGGCCTTGAGCTTGAACTGGGGGAACTTGTCGCCGACGGTCAGCATGGAATGCTCCTTGGGTGTGGACGTGGGGTCAGGGATATGGGGGCGCGGCGCTCGTGCCGCAACCAGTAGACGCAGGCAAGACTAGCGCCCGCACTTCGATATATCCAATGGATTGTCGGTATTGATCTGATAGCTACGCTCAATTACGATCCACGCCATGAACGTCCGCGACCTGCGCTACCTCGTCGCCCTGGCCGAGCACCGCCACTTCGGCCGCGCCGCCGCGGCCTGCTTCGTCAGCCAGCCCACGCTGTCGACCCAGATCCGAAAGCTGGAGGAGGAACTGGGCGTAGTGCTGTTCGAGCGCGCGCCGCGCCGGGTGCTGCTGACCGATGTGGGCCGCCAGATCACCGAGCGCGCCCGCGAAGTGCTGCACGGCGTGGACCAGATCAAGGCCGTCGCGCGGCGCCAGGCCGACCCGGAGGCCGGCACGCTACGGCTGGGCATCTTTCCGACCTTGGCACCCTACCTGCTGCCGCACGTCGTGCCGCAGCTGTCCGAGCGCTTCCCGCGGCTGGAGCTGCTGCTGGTGGAGGAGAAGACCGAAAGCGTGCTGCGGCTGCTGCGCGAGGGCCGCCTGGACGCCGGCATCCTGGCCCTGCCCATCCACGACGACACCCTGCACGCCGAGCCGCTGTTCGAGGAGCCCTTCGTGCTGGCCGTGCCCGGGGACCATCCACTGGCGCGGCGCAAGCGGCTCAAGCTCGATGACCTGGCCGGCGAGAGCCTGCTGCTGCTCGAGGACGGCCACTGCCTGCGCGACCCGGCGCTGGAGGGGTGCCAGCTCGCCGGCGCCGGCGAGCGCGGCAGCTTCCGCGCTACCAGCCTGGAGACGCTGCGGCAGATGGTGGCCGCCAACGTCGGCATCACCCTGCTGCCGGTGCTGGCGGTCAAGCCGCCGGTGGTCCAGGCGCAGAACGTGCGGCTGGTCGAGTTCGCCAGGCCCGCGCCCTCGCGGAAACTGGCAATGGTGTGGCGCAGGAGCTCGGGCATGTCGGCGTTCCTGCTGCGCGTGGCCGGGACCTTCCGCGAGCTGCCTGAAGGGCTGCTGGATCCGCACGCCGGCTAGCCCGGCAAACCGCAGCCACTGCCGTGTGCGCGCGCCACGGATCGGTCCGGTCGCGAGCCTCGCCAAGGCCGGGGATCGATCCGGGCACCGGCCTCATCGATGGATCACCGCAGTCCGGAACCTCCACCGGCAGTCCGTACGCGGTGACCGTGACCGCCAGCGATCCCGACGGCGCCGGGGCAACGCAGCAATTCGACATCGCCGTTCTCAGTGCCGGACCCGCCGACGGCCCGGTGTTCTCGGACGGATTCGAGGACTGAGGCGCCCGCGCGCGCCCGGCGCGGCGAAACGCCGCTATCGGCCGACGCCCCACACCGGACTGCGCCTGCCGTGCTACCAGCCGGCGGCGCGGGCGATGAAGAAGCGCTTGAGCGGCGGAATCCGATCGACCAGGCCCAGTGCCGGGCCGCGCAGCAGTGTCGGCAGCACCGCATCGTTCGAGAACAGCCGGTTCAATCCGTCGAAAGCCCAGGCTGCCATTGCATTTTCGCTGCGGCGTTGGCGTTCGTAGCGCCGCAGCGCGCGGCCAAGCGCTTCCCCGCGTGGCAACTCCTCCTCGCCGAGCGCCGCGACCAGGCTGGCGACATCGCCCAGCCCCAGGTTGACACCCTGCCCGGCCAGCGGATGCACCAGGTGCGCGGCATCGCCCAGCAGCACCGCGCGGCCGTGCACGTAACGCTGCGCGAGCTGCCGTCGCAGCGGGAACGCGGCCCGTTCCGAGGCCAGCTCGACGGCCCCGAGCCGGGACTCGAAGGCCCGCTCGAGTTCGCGTTCGAACGCATCGCGCGCGCAGCTGCGCAGCCGCCCGGCCTCGGCATCTGGCAAGGTCCAGACGATCGAGCACAGGCCGTCCACGAACGGCAGAAACGCCAGCGGCCCGCCCGGCAGGAAGCGCTGCCACGCGGTGTCCTCGTGCGGGTGCTCGGTCCGGACGAACGCCACCAGTCCGCGCTGGTCGTAGTCGTAGCCGGCCACCTCGATGCCCAGCCGCTGGCGCAGCGGCGAAGCCCCGCCGTCGGCGGCCAGCAGCACGGCTGCGCGCAGCCGGCTGCCGTCGTCGAGTTGCACGGCGATCCCGTCGGCTTCCACCTGCAGGTCCTGGACTCGCACAGGACAGCGGCAGTCCACACCGACCGGTTCCAGCACACGCCACAGCGCGTCGAGCAGCAGCGACTGTTCGACGATGTGGCCCAGCTCGGGCTGGCCGACGTCGGCGGCGTCGAACGCCAGCGACTGCGTCGATGCAGCGTCCCACACCCGCATGCGCCGATACGGTTGCACGCGCGCTTCGACGACCACCGGCCACACGCCCAGCCGCTCCAGCAGAATGCGCGAGGACGGGGCGAAGGCGAACACGCGCAGGTCCAGCGGCGCCTCGGGCGACCAGCGCAACGGCGCGCGCGCCTCCACCAGTGCAACCCGTCGGCCCGCGCGCGCCATGGCCAATGCCGCGGCGGCGCCGACCACGCCACCCCCGACCACGATCGCATCGAGCGCGCGCCGGCTCACCGCACGCGCTCCAGGGCCAGGCGCGGTACCTCGCCCCGGAAACCCGTGGCGCCGGCGACCAGCCCTGCGGACAGCCCCGGCACGTGCTCCAGCGCCGCCATCGCCACCGATCGCATGGCGCGCAGCGGCGCAAAGTGATTGCCGAACAGGCGCGCCAGGCCATCGGAAAACGCGATGGTGCGCTCGCGGTCCTGCTGGCGCCGCCCGGAATACCGGGCCAGCAGGTCCTGTGCGCCCGGGTCGCCCGCGGCCGCGCCGTGGGCCTCCAGCGCCTCGGCCAGCACCAGGGCATCGCGCAGGCCCAGGTTGAACCCTTGCGCGCCGATCGGGTGCAGCGTCTGCGCGGCGTTGCCGACCACCACCACGCGCCGCCCGTGCAGCCGCTGTGCCCGCAGCAGCGTCAGCGGGTAGGCGCTGCGGCGGCCGATCCGGCCCAGGCGGCCGAGCCGCCAGCCGAAGCGCGCCTGCAGCAACGCACGGTAGCCGTCCTCGTCCAGTGCCGCGACGGCCTCGGCCCGCGCCGCCGGCACCGTGCAGACCGAGCCCATGCGCTTGCCGGACAGCGGCAGCATCGCCACCGGGCCTTCCGGCGTGAAGCGCTCGTAGGCGCACTCGCCATGGGCGCGCTCCAGGCCGACGGTGGCCACGAACAGCGTCTGTAAGTAGTCGTGTTCGCTGGCGCCGATGCCGCAGGCGGCGCGCACCGACGAGCGCGTCCCGTCGGCGGCGACCAGCAGCCGCGCCGCAAGCGTGCGCGGACCCTCGCCGGTTTCCACCTGCAGCAGCAACCCCTGTTCATGGTCGCTGCCGACCGCAGCCACGCGCGCCGGCCGCAGCCGGGTCAGGCCACGCAGTTCGAGCAGGCGACGCTCCAGCGCCGCACCGAGCTCGCGTGCGACCACGACCTGCCCGAAGTCCTCGAGCCGGTACTCGGCCGCATCCAGCCGCACGGCACCGAAATCGCCGCGGCTGCTCACGTGCACGTGGCGGATCGGCGTGGGGGCGGCGTCGAGGTGGCCCCACACGCCCAGTGACCGCAGCGCATGGACGCTCGCCCGCGCCAGCGCGAGGTTGCGCTCGTCGAAGGCCGGCGATCCGTGGCCACCGCCGGGGGTGGCCTCCACCTGGGCCACGCGCCAGCCACCGCCCTCCAGCGCACAGGCCAGGCTGGCGCCGACCAGGCCGCCGCCGGCGATCACGATGTCGAAGTTCTCGTGCATGGAAGCGCTCATGCGGCGCCCGCGACGGCGCCATCGGGTATGCTAACCGGCGGCGCGCAGGCCCCGCCATGCAAAGATGACCCAGATGATGAATCCCCAGGCACCGACCCGCATTTCGCCCGGCCCGCTGGTCCTGACCGCGATCGTCCTGATCGCCGCGCTCACGCGCGTGCTGCCGCATCCGCCCAACTTCTCGCCGGTGGAAGCGGTGGCGCTGTTCGGCGGCGCCTACTTCGCCTCGCGCGCCTGGGCGCTGGCCGTGCCGCTGATCGCCATGCTGGCCTCGGACCTCGTGCTCGGGCTCGTGCACGGCGGAATCTACTTCGAGTACTTCGTCAGCGCGCATTTCGTGGCGATCTACCTGTGCATCGCGCTCTCGACCATCCTGGGCTTCAACCTGCGCGGTCGGGTCGGCGCGGCGCGGGTGGTCGGCTACTCGCTGGCCGGCTCGGCGCTGTTTTTCGTATTCAGCAATTTCGCGGTGTGGCTGACCGCCACGCCTGGTCATGGCGCCTGCAACCTCGGCCTGGCACCGTGCTATGTGGCGGCCTTGCCTTTCTTCCAGTGGACGGTGCTCGGGACGCTGTTCTACGGCGCGCTGATGTTCGGCGGCTTCGAACTGCTGCGCAGCCGGATGCCGCAGCTGCAACCGCACACCGTGTGAGGTCCGCCCACCGGTCTTGCGAGCCGGGGCGTCCGGTTCCTGCGGCCCGCGGCGTCAAGGTCCAACATCGCCTCATGGGCAATCGACTCTCAAAGATCTACACCCGCACGGGCGACGACGGCAGGCTTGACCTTGACGAAGATCGCGCTTCCTGCGCGACTTCGTCGTCGACGGCGAAAAGCGTCGTTTTCGCCGTCGACCGACGGGCGCTGCGCGCCCGCGGCGGCGCCTCCCTGCGCCGCCGTCGTGCCGCTCCGTCGCACTGAGATCGCCCATGGGACACCGACTCTCGAAGATCTACACCCGCACCGGTGACGACGGCACGACGGGCCTGGGTGACGGGACGCGGGTGGCGAAGGATTCGGCGCGGGTGGCGGCGTACGGGACGGTCGACGAGCTCAATTCCGCGATCGGGCTGATCCTGGCCTGCGAGGTCCCCGACGATGTGCGCGAACGCCTGGTCACCGTGCAGCACCAGCTGTTCGACCTGGGCGGAGAGCTGTGCATTCCCGGGCATGCGGCAATCACCGACGCCGACGTGCAGGCGCTGGAGCACGCGCTCGACGGTTTCAACGCAGACCTGCCGCCGCTGAAGGACTTCATCCTGCCCGGCGGCGACCTCGCCGCCGCGCACTGCCACCTGGCACGCACGGTGTGCCGGCGCGCCGAACGCGAGCTCGTCACGCTCGCAGGCACCGAGCCTGTGCGCGCCGAAGCGATCGGCTACCTGAACCGCCTGTCGGACCTGCTGTTCGTGATCGCGCGCGTCCTGGCGCGCGGATCCGGGCACGGCGAGGTGCTGTGGAACCACGAGCGCCGCAAGCCCCGGTGAGGATCTGGACCCATCCGGCCTGCCTGCGCCACGACCCGGGCCATGGCCATCCAGAATCGCCACAGCGGCTGGCGGCCGTCATCGACGCCCTGCGCAGGTCCGACCTGCGCCTGGACTGGCACGAGGCACCGGCGGTCACCCGCGAGCAACTGCGCCGCGTGCATACACGCGAGCTGATCGCCGCCGTCCTCGACGAGCCGGTCGCCGGGCACCGCCGCCTGGACCCGGACACGGTCATGAGCGCCGACTCGGCCGAGGCCGCGCAACGCGCCGCCGGCGCGGTGTGTGCGGCCGTCGATGCGGTCCTCGCCGATCCCCATGAACTTGGCTTCTGCGCCGTCCGGCCGCCCGGACACCATGCAACCACGGGCGAGGCGATGGGCTTCTGCCTGTTCAACTCGGTCGCTGTCGGCGCAGCCCACGCACTGGCCGGACATGGCCTTGCACGCGTGGCCGTCCTGGACTTCGACGTGCACCACGGCAATGGAACCCAGGAGATCTTCTGGGACGATCCGCGCGTGCTGTACCTGTCCTCGCACCAGGCGCCGCTGTACCCGGGCACCGGCCACGCGCACGAGCACGGCGCCGGCAACGTGCTCAATGCGCCCCTGCCGCCGGGCTCCGGTCGCGAGGTATTCCAGGCCGCCTGGCGCGAGCGCCTGCTGCCCGAACTCGACCGCTACGCGCCGCAGCTGATCCTGGTCTCGGCCGGATTCGACGGTCATCGCCTCGACCCCCTGGCCGGCCTCAACCTCGAGGCCGCGGACTACGCCTGGCTCAGCGGGCAGATCGTGACCGTGGCCCAGTCCCATGCCCGCGGCCGTATCGTCTCGGCACTGGAAGGCGGCTACAGCCTCACGGCGCTGCGCGAGTGCAGCCTGGCCCATGTGACTGCGCTGACCGGGCACGCCGGGGCATAGGCAGCGCCGCCGCGATCCGATCGCGGCCATGGGGCGCTCTCAAGCGCTTTGGCGGGTGTTGTCGCGGTGCGGATCGCCGGCAACGCCGGCTCCTACAGGGGGAAGGCGACACCAAACGAAAGCTCGAGGACCGCGGGGCGGGGACGGTTTCCGGGGGCGTACGCGCCATGGATGGCGCGTCCGCAGCCTACAGGGACGTACTTGCGGCGGCCCCGGAAACCGTCACCGGCCCGCGGGCCGGCCTACGGAGCGGATGTGGCATCGATGCAGTGGCGCGGAGGGCCGATCACAGCCATGGGCCGCTTCCACGCGCTTTGGCGGGTGTTGTCGCAGGGGGGATCGCCGGCAACGCCGGCTCCTACAGGGGGGCGGAGTCCTGGTCCGCGCCGCCGCGCTCCCCCGGCTCGAAATCCAGCGCCGCCGAGTTGATGCAGTAGCGCAGGCCGGTCGGGGGCGGGCCGTCGGGGAAGACGTGTCCCAGGTGGGAGTCGCAGCGTGCGCAGCGCACCTCGATGCGACGCATGCCCAGGGTCCCGTCCTCGTGCTCGCTGACCGCATCGGCCGCGATCGGCCTGAACCAGCTGGGCCAGCCCGAACCCGAGTCATACTTGGTCTCCGACCCGAACAGCGGCGCGGCGCAGGCCACGCAGCGATACACCCCCTGAGCCTTGTGGTCGTGGAACCTGCCGGTGAAGGGCGGCTCGGTCGCGGAGCAGCGGCACACGGCGAACTGCTCCGGCGTGAGCTGCTCGCGCCACTGGCCCTCGCTCTTTTCGATCTTTGCACCCATCGCCGCGCCTCCGATTGCCGGTGCCCCGATTATCGCGCGCAGGCGAGCCGTGGAGGAGGGCGCAGGCAGGTCCGGCGCCGCGGCTCCCCGCCCCCGGCCGCGCTGCCCCGGCGCCCGTTTTCCGTGTTCCCCGCCCCGCGCATTGATGCGCCGCCGAGCTTTGTGCATGCTAGCGGCCGTTTTCGCGCCCCCATCGCCGTGCCGAAATCGCGGTTCCTCCCCTGCTGCCTCGCCCTGGCGCTCGCCGGTCCTGCCCTGGCCCAGGACGAGGCCGCGCGCTGGGTCCTGTGCCCGCCCGGCCCCTGGCTGGAAGGCATTCCCAACGGCGGCGACAGGGCGCAGCGAGCGCATGCGCCGGTAGATCTGGATGCAGAGCGCGTCGATGTCAGCGACCAGCGCACCTACGTGCTCGAAGGCAAGGTCGGCGTGCGCCGAGCCGACCAGCGCCTGCGTGCCGACCGCGTCAGCTACGACACCGCCGATCGCCGCTACGAGGCCGAGGGCGACGTGCGTTACCAGGACAGCGACCTGCGCGTGCACGCCGCGCGGGCCCGGGGCGACCTGGACGCCGACCTCACCCGGGTCGAGGAGGTCCGCTACGAACTGCTCACCGCGCGCGGCAGCGGTCAGGCGCAAAGCGCCGAGATCAGCGGCGCCACGGGCGCCTTCGAGCAGGTCACCTATTCGACCTGCGACCCCACCGACCGGTTCTGGGAGCTGTCGGCCAACAGCATCGAGCTGGACCAGGAAGACGGCTTCGGCGTCGCACGCGGCGCCAAGTTGCGCATCGGCGGCGTCCCGGTCCTGTACCTGCCCTGGCTGAGCTTCCCGATCGACGATCGCCGCCGCACCGGCTTCCTGTATCCGACCCTCGCCACCTCGGACAACACCGGGCTGGACATCCGCATCCCGTACTACCTGAATCTCGCGCCCAACTACGACGCCACGCTGACCGCGCGCCACATGGCGCAGCGCGGCCTCATGCTCGGCGGCGAGTTCCGCTATCTCACGCCGCGCCATCGCGGCGAGCTGGCCGGCAGTTGGCTGTCCAACGACGAAACCACCGGCGACGACCGCAGTTCGGGGACGTTCCGCCACGACGGCCGCCTGAGCCAGTTCTGGACCGTGCGCGCCAACCTCAACCAGGTCTCCGACGACCGCTACTTCGAGGACTTCGGCGACTCTCTGGCCGCCACCAGCACCAGTCTGCTCGAGAGCACGGCCGGCGTGTACGGGCGCGGCGCCTACTGGGGCGCCAGCCTCGTAGTCCAGGACTGGAAGGTCACCGACCCGTTCGTACCCGCCGCCAGCGAGCCGTTCCGCCGGCTGCCGCGGCTGCTGTACGAGTTCGAGCGCCCGCTCGGCGAGTACCTGGTGGTGGGCTTCCGCGGCGAGGGTGTGCGCTTCGACCACGAGGCGCGCCCGGGCGCCAACCGCGTGGACCTGTACCCCTACATCGGGGCGCCGGTCGACCGCGCCGGCTGGTTCGTGCACCCGGAACTGGGCTACCGCTACACCGGCTACGAGCTCGACGCAGGCCATGCGGACAGCTTCGATGAGCGCTCTCCGGACCGCGCCCTGCCGGTGGCGAGCCTGGACACCGGCCTGTTCTTCGAGCGGCCGGTCGGCTGGTTCGGCCGGAACCTGCGGCAGACACTCGAGCCCCGCCTCTACTACCTGTACGTGCCCTACGAGGCGCAGGACGAGCTGCCGATCCTGGACACCCAGGAGCTGACCTTCGGATTCGGCCAGCTGTTCCGCCGCAACCGCTTCTCCGGCGCCGACCGCCAGGCCGACGCCAACCAGGCCACGGTGGCGGTGACCTCGCGCCTGTACGAGGATGCCGGCGGCCGCGAGCTGGCGCGGCTGACGCTGGGCCAGATCCGCTACTTCCGCGATCTGCGCGTGCAGATGCCCGGCGTGCCCGAGGACCGGCGCGAGGGTTCGCCGCTGATCGCCGAACTCGAGCTGCACCTGAACGACGACTGGAGCCTTGCGGTCGCCGAGCACTACGACCTTGACGAGGATCGCAGCGTCCTGTCGGCATTGCGGACCCAGTACCGCTTCGGCGCCGGCGGCGTGGTCAACTTCGCCTACCGCTACCGCGCCGATCTGCTCGAGCAGGTCGACGCCTCGATGCTGTATCCGATCGACGCGCGCTGGCGCCTGATCGGACGCTGGAACTATTCGCTGCGGGACCGTTCGACACTGGAAGCCTTCGCCGGCGTGGAGTGGGAAGGCTGCTGCCACGCCGTGCGCCTGCTGGGCCGCCACTACATCCGCAATCGCGAGGGCGAGAAGAACAACGGCATCTACCTGGAACTCGAGCTCAAGGGCCTGGGTGCGTTCGGCCGGCGCACCGGCGACCTGCTCGAGCGTGCTATTCTTGGCTACACGCGCTGACCCCGTAACCCATTGAAATTCCGGCCTGTTCGCATGCCGGTCGACCCGCTCCGACGCCCCGTCCAGACCATGAAGACACTGATCACCGCCGCCATGCTGGCCCTTGCGCTGGGCCTGGTGAACAACGCTCCGGCCCAGCAGGCCGACGTCCAGCCCATCGACAGCATCGTCGCCGTCGTCGAGGAGGACGTGATCCTGCGCAGCGAACTCGACCGCGCCGTCCAGAACATCATCATCCAGTTCGGTGGCCGCACCGAACTGCCGCCGCGGGAGATCCTGGAGAAGCAGGTGCTGGAACGGCTGGTCCTGCTCCGGTTGCAGATCCAGCGTGCCGAGATCGGCGGCATCCGCATCAGCGAGGGCGAGCTCGACCAGGCCATCGGACAGCTGGCGCAGCAGAACAACATGACCATCGAGCAGCTGCGCGAACAGCTCGAGCGCGATGGCATTCCATACCCGGAGTTCCGCTCCTCGCTGCGCGACGAGCTGGTCGTGCAGCGGCTGCGCACGCGGCTGGTGCAGAGCCGGGTCTCGATCAGCGACACCGAGATCGACATCGCGCTGGAATCCGGCGGCGCCGGTTCGACGCAGGAAGTCCGGATCGGCCACCTCCTGGTCGCGCTGCCGGCCGATCCCACGCCCGAGGCCGTCGAGCAGGGCCAGCGCAAGATCGAGGGCGTCAAGGGTCTGATCGACCGTGGCGAGATGGACTTCTCGGCCGCGGCGATCCGCTACTCCGATGCGCCCAACGCGCTCGAAGGCGGCGTCATCGACTGGCGCCGCGTCGATGAGGTCCCCACGCTGTTCGCAGGCGTGATCCAGTCGTTGTCGGTCGGCGAGGTCTCGCCGCCGATGCGGGGCGGCAGCGGCTTTCACCTGCTCAAGGTGCTGGAGCGCCGCGATGCCGGCCCCAAGACCGCCACCGAGTACCGCGCCCGCCAGATCCTGGTGCGCAGTTCCGAGCTGCTCAGCGAAGAGGAAGCCCGGCGCAAGATCGAGCGCATCGACGAACGCATCCGCGCCGGCGAGTCCTTCGAGGAGGTGGCGCGCGAGGAGTCCGACGACACCCTCACGCGCGGCTCCGGCGGCGATCTGGGCTGGTTCCAGTCCTACGACTACGGCGGCGCCATCGGCGAGCGCGTCCAGCAGTTGGCCAACGGCGCGGTGTCCGAACCGTTCAAGAGCGACGCCGGCTGGCACCTGCTGCAGCGTGTGGATGCACGCGAAGTCGACGTCACCCGGGACACGCGCCGCGCCCAGGCACGCGAAACCATCGCCCGTCGCAAGGCCGAGGAGGAGTACGAGCGCTTCCTGCGCGAGATCCGCTCCGAAGCCTACATCGACACCCGCCTGCAGAGCTGACCCCATGCGCGGTCCGCGCGGTAGATCCTCCCCGGCGGCGACCTGCCGCCGGCACCGTTGACCGCGTAGGAGCCGCCGTTGGCGGCGAGCCCCGCCCTCCCGCGCCTGGCGCTGATTCCCGGCGAACCCGCCGGCATCGGCCCGGAACTGTGCGTGCGCGTCGCCCAGCAGGCGTGGCCGGCGGCCCTGCTGTGCCTTGCCGATCCGGACTCGCTGCGGCGTGCCGCCAGGCAGGCCGGCCTGGCGCTGACGATCGTTTCGAGCGTGGCCGAGGCCGAACTGCCACGACACCGGCCCGGCCGGTTGCTGGTGGTCCCCGAGCCGCTCGCCGCCGTGGAGAAGCCCGGCGCACCCGACCCGGCCAACGCGCCCCAGGTGCTGGCGACCCTGGATCACGCCATCGACGCGTGCATGGCCGGACGACTGGACGGCATGGTCACCGGCCCGGTGCAGAAGTCGTGCATGAACGCGGCCGGCATTGCGTTTTCCGGCACCACCGAACGTCTGGCCCGGCGCTGCGGCACACCGGTCGTGATGATGCTGGCGAACCCCGAGCTGCGCGTGGCGCTGGCGACCACGCACCTGCCGCTGCGTGCCGTCCCCGACGCCATCACCGCCGGGCGCCTGCGCGAGGTTCTCACCGTCCTTCACGACGCACTGCGACGGGACTTCGGCATCGCCCGCCCGCGCATCGCGGTTCTGGGCCTGAACCCCCACGCCGGCGAGGACGGCCACCTGGGCCGCGAAGAAATCGAGATCATCGCACCGTTGCTGGACCGCCTGCGCAGCGAGGGCATGGCACTGTACGGTCCGCTGCCGGCCGACACCGCCTTCCTGCCGCGCGCGCTGCGCGGCATCGACGCGGTGCTCGCCATGTACCACGACCAGGGCCTGCCGGTGCTCAAGCACTCGGGCTTCGAACACGGTGTCAACATCACGCTCGGGCTGCCGTTCGTGCGGGTGGCGGTGGACCACGGCACGGCGCTGGACCTGGCCGGCACCGGCAGGGCCGACCCGCGCAGCCTGGCCACGGCGCTGACCACCGCGATCGAGCTTGCGGCGCGCCGGCGGGCCGCCGGCTGAGCCGCATGCACAGGGCAAAAAAGCACTTCGGGCAGCACTTCCTGCACGAACGTGGCATCGTCGACCGCATCGTCCAGGCGATCGACCCGCGACCCGGCCAGCACCTGGTCGAGATCGGCCCGGGCCGCGGCGCGCTCACCGTGTCGCTGCTCGACCGCGTCGGTGAACTGACCGTGATCGAGATCGACCGCGACGTGCTGCCGCTGCTGCACGCGGCCGCGGCCGGTCACGGCCGGCTCCGCGTGGTCGAATCCGACGTGCTCGAAGTCGACCTGGGCGTACTCGCCGCCGGTCGGCCGATCCGCCTGGTCGGAAACCTGCCCTACAACATCTCCTCGCCGATCCTGTTCCACGCGCTGTCCCATGCCGCCTGGATCGTGGACATGCATTTCATGTTGCAGAAGGAGGTGGTCGATCGCATGGCCGCGGCGCCCGGCGGAAAGGTCTATGGACGGCTGAGCGTGATGCTGCAGGCCTGGTGCGAGGTGCAGGCGCTGCTGCGGGTGCCGCCTGGCGCATTCACGCCACCGCCCAAGGTCGACTCGGCGCTGGTGCGGCTGGTCCCGAAGCGGCCCGACCAGATCGGTATCGCCGACCCGCACCGGTTCGGGCAGGTGGTGCGCGCGGCCTTCTCGCAGCGCCGCAAGACGCTGCGCAACGCCCTCAAGGACGTGGCATCGGTCAATGAGCTCGAGCGTGTGGCCATCGACCCGGGCGCCCGCGCCGAAACGCTGGCCGTGGCCGACTATGTGCGCCTCGCAAACTCGCTGGCCGCCGCCGACTGAACGCTCACGGCCCGAGTCCGTAGAATTGCCGGCATGGGTGGAAAATCGCGCTACGCCATCGACATCGCGGTCTCCACGCGTTTCGTACCCGAGCAGTCCGACCCGGGCGACGGCCGCTTCGTGTTCGCCTACACGATCCACCTGCGCAACGACGGCGAGGTCGCGGCGCGGCTGCTGAACCGGCACTGGGTCATCACCGATGGCAACGGCAAGGTCACCGAGGTCCGCGGCGAGGGCGTGGTCGGCGAGCAGCCGCTGCTGGCGCCGGGCGAGAGCTTCCAGTACACCTCGGGCGCGGTGCTGGAGACCACCGTGGGCACGATGCACGGCGAGTACGAGTGGCTGGCCGAGGACGGCGAGCAGTTCCTGGCGCCGGTCCCGCGATTCGCGCTCGCCATTCCGCGGACCCTGCATTGAGCGCGGCGACACGGCGCGTGCAGATCCAGGCCGGTGCCGGCCGCGTCGCCGGAGCCGCACGATGACGACCTGGGCCGTCGGCGACCTGCAGGGCTGCTACGACGTCACCCGTCGCCTGCTCGATGCCATCGGCTTCGACCCGGCACGCGACCGGCTGTGGTTCTGCGGCGACCTGGTCAACCGGGGCGGCCAGTCGCTGGAGACCCTGCGCCTGGTGCGCTCGCTGGCGGCCTCCAGCACCGTGGTGCTGGGCAACCACGACCTGTCGCTGCTGGCGATCTCGCAGCGCCGCGAGGCCGAGCAGCGGCGGGTCAACCCGGACCTGCAGCGGGTCCTGTTCGCCGAGGACCGCGAGCCCTTGCTGGACTGGCTGCGGGCCTGTCCGCTGTTCCACGTCGACCGGGAACTGGGCTGGGCGATGGTGCACGCGGGACTGGCGCCGCGCTGGACCATCGATGGCGCGCGCAGGCGCGCGGCCGAGGTGGAACGGGTCATCGGCGCTGAAGGCGGCGCCAGACTGTTCCGGCAGATGTACGGCGACAAGCCGGCCTGGTCGCCGTCGCTTACGGGCAGCGAGCGCTTGCGCGCGATCATCAATGTGCTCACGCGGATCCGCTACTGCACGCCGCGCGGGCGTATCGCGTATGAGGAAAAGGGTGCGCCGGGCACGCAGAAGCCGGGGCTGTATCCATGGTTCTCGGTCCCGGGCCACGCCGAACGCGATCTGCCGATCGTGTGCGGCCATTGGTCGACGCTGGGACTGTTCATCGGCCTGGGCATCTACGCGATCGACACCGGCGCGGTCTGGGGCGGCAGGCTCACCGCGCTGGAACTCGGCCCGGAGCTGCGCATCGTCCAGGTCCCGGGCCGCGAAGCCTGACGCCGCACCACGCGGCCCCCTGCCCCGGCAGAATGGACCCGGGCCCGCCGCGCCATCGCATCGGAGCCACATCCGCTCCGTAGGCCGGCCCGCGAGGCGGTGACGGTTTCCGGGGCCGCCGCGAGTACCTCCCTGTAGGCTGCGGACGCGCCATCCCTGGCGCGTACGCCCCCGGAAACCGTCCCCGCCCCGCGGTCCTCACGCTTCGGTTTCGTATCGTCGTCGCCCTGTAGGAGCCGGCGTTGCCGGCGATCGGTACCACGATGCCATCGCAGATCGCCGCGTGGGAGCGGCCCATGGCCGCGATCGGAGTTGCCGCAACGCCGGTTCCCCGGCACCCACCCCTACCGCCTCCGCTCGTAATCGACGAAGTCGAACGCATGCGCGTGCCGCGCGTCGGCCCGATGGTGCTCGCGCGCCACCACTCGCCAGCAGGCCGCATCGAAGTCCGGAAAGAATGCATCGGCCTCGTGCACCCGCGTGTCCACGTGCGTGAGGTGCATGCGTGCGGCCAGCGGCAGGCACTGCGCATAGACCTCGCCGCCGCCGATGACCATCAGCTCGGGCGCGCCGGTCGCAATTCCGACCGCCTCGTCCACTCCGTGCACCGCTTCCATGCCCGGGAACGGCAACGGGCCGCCATGGGTGAGCACCAGGTTGCGCCGACCCGGCAGTGCGCGCCCCAGCGACTGCGCAGTGCGCCGACCCATCAGCACGGGCCGGCCCAGCGTCAGTGCCTTGAACCGCCGCAGGTCGTCGGGCAGCCGCCACGGCAGCTCGCCGTGCCGGCCGATCGCGCGCTGCCGATCCAGCGCGGCGACCAGAGCCAGCGTCGGACCGCGCGTGTTCAAACCGCGACCGGGGCGCGGATGGCCGGGTGCGGGTCGTAATCGAGGACTTCGATGTCATCGAAACCAAAGTCTTCGAGCGTCGCCACTGCCGGGTTCAGGCGCAGCCTCGGCGGCGGCCGCGGCGCGCGCGAGAGCTGCTCGCGGGTCTGCTCGAAATGGTTCGAGTACAGGTGCGCATCGCCCAGGGTGTGCACGAAGTCGCCCACGGTCAGGCCGGTGACCTGCGCCACCATGTGGGTGAGCAGCGCGTAGCTTGCGATGTTGAAGGGCACACCCAGGAAGATGTCGCCCGAGCGTTGGTAGAGCTGGCACGAGAGCCGTCCCTGGGCGACATAGAACTGGAACATGACGTGGCACGGCATCAGCGCCATCTGCGGCAGCTCGGCGACGTTCCATGCCGAGACCAGCAGCCGGCGCGAGTCCGGATTGCGCCCGATCTCCTCGACCACCTGCGCGATCTGGTCGACCGTGCGGCCGTCCGGGCAGGCCCAGGAGCGCCATTGCTTGCCGTAGACCGGCCCCAGCTCGCCGTGCTCGTCCGCCCACTCGTCCCAGATGCGCACCCCGTGCTCGCGCAGGTAGGCGACATTGGTCTGCCCGCGCAGGAACCACAGCAGTTCGTGCACGATCGAGCGCAGGTGCAGCTTCTTGGTGGTCACCAGCGGGAAGCCCGCCGACAGGTCGAAGCGCATCTGCCAGCCGAACACGCTGCGGGTGCCGGTGCCGGTGCGGTCCTGTTTTTCCACTCCATGTTCGAGCACGTGGCGCAGCAGCTCCAGATACTGCCTCATGGCCCCTTCCTCAGCCTTGCGCCGGTGTCGCCGGGCGCACCATGGGCGCGCGCCGCGACATCCACAGCAGCCCCAGACCCAGCGCGACCAGCGGCAGCGACAGCAGCTGGCCCATGGTCAGCCAGCCGAAAGCCAGGTAGCCGATGTGGGCATCGGGCACGCGCAACAGCTCGACAGCGAAACGGAACACGCCGTAGAGCAGCGCGAACATGCCCGAAACGGCATACCGCGGCCGTGGCCTGGCCGAGTACCACCACAGCAGTGCGAACATCACCACGCCCTCGAGGAAGAGTTCGTAGAGCTGGGTCGGATGGCGCGCGAACGCATCCAGTGCCCCCGAGGCGTGGGCCTGCCGCAGCGCCGCCTCCCCCAGGCCCGCGTATTCGCTCGGCAGCGCATCGGGGAACACCACACCCCAGCCGCCGCCGGTGGGCTTGCCCCACAGCTCGCCGTTGATGAAGTTGCCCAGCCGACCCAGGCCCACTCCCACGGGCACCAGCGGCGCCACGAAATCCATGGTGTCGAACACGTGCAGGCGATGGCGCATGGACCACACGACCCCGGCGAGCATCACGCCCAGCAGGCCACCGTGGAAGCTCATGCCACCCTGCCAGATGCGCAGCACCGACAGCGGATCCTCGAGCGCCGCGGCGAACCCGTAGAACAGGATGTACCCCAGGCGGCCGCCCAGCAGTACGCCGATGAAGGCATAGAAGGCCAGGTCGCCGAACGCCTTGCCATCGACCGGCAGGCGCCGCTGGCCGATCCGTCGCATCCCCAGGTACCAGGCCGACGCGAACGCCAGCATGTACATGATCCCGTACCAGTGCACGGACACCGGGCCGAGCTGGAGGGCGACCGGGTCCAGATCGTGCAGGTAGGTCATGGCGGGGGGCATTTCGGAAGTCCGCGCGCATTATGGGGGAAGCAGAGAGCAGGGAGTAGCGAACCGGGCCGATCCGCAACGGATCGCCAGCTCGTCCCGGCAATGCGCTGTGGGAGCGGCCCATGGCTGCGATCGGCGCTGCTTACCCTCGCATCGAAGCCACATCCGCTCCGTAGGCCGGACCGCGCGCCGGTGACGGTTTCCGGGGCCGCCGCAAGTACATCCCTGTAGGCCGCGGACGCGCCATCCCTGGCGCGTACGCCCCCGGAAACCGTCCCCGCCCCGCGGTCCTCACGTTGCCGTTCAGTGGGATTCGTGCTTCGTAGGAGCCGGCGTTGCCGGCGATCCTCCGTGCGACGGCGCCCAGCGGACTCACGCGGGAGCGCCCCACTGCCGCGACCAACCCCTTGCACCGCTACCGGCGCACTGTAGGCTGCCGCCTACCCACCCGGACGCCGATATGCCCACCCTGCCTCCACTGCAGCTGCGCCGCGGCGAGGAACGCCGACTTCGTGCCGGGCACCTGTGGGTGTTCAGCAACGAAGTCGATACCGCCGCCACGCCGTTGAAGGAGTTCCTTCCCGGCGACCCCGTGATGCTGGTCGACCACCGCGGCAGGCCGCTGGGGACCGGGTACGTCAATCCCAATTCCCTGATCTGCGCGCGTCTGGTCGACCGCGGCGGTCACCTGCTGGACCGGTCGCTGATCGGGCACCGGCTCAACATCGCCCTTTCGCTGCGTGAGCGGCTGTACCCGGAGCCCTGCTACCGGCTGGTGTTCGGCGAATCCGACGGGCTGCCCGGCCTGGTGATCGACCGGTTCGACGACGTGCTCGTTGCGCAGGTCACCACCGCGGGCATGGAGCGCGTCAAGGACGAGATCGTGGCTGCGCTGGTCAAGATCCTGTCGCCGCGCGCGATCGTGTGGAAGAACGAAGGCACCATGCGCGAGCTCGAGGGACTTCCCGAGTACGCCGACATCGGCTACGGCATGCATGCCGGGCCGCTGCATGTCCGCGAAGGCGGGCTGGATTTCGCCGCCGACGCCATCGGCGGGCAGAAGACCGGCTGGTTCTACGACCAGCGCGGCAATCGCGATGCGCTGGCCCCTTTCGTGCCGGGTGCGCGGGTGCTCGACCTGTTCGCCTATGTCGGTGCCTGGGGCCTGCGCGCGGCAGCCATGGGCGCAGCCGCGGTCACCTGCGTGGACGGCTCCGCCGATGCCGTGGATCGCATCCAGGAGAATGCGCGTGCGAACGGCCTGGGCGCCGGCGTGGAGCCGGTGCGGGCCGATGCATTCGAGTTCCTGAAACAGGCACGCGCCGATCGCCGGCACTGGGACGTGGTGATCGTCGATCCACCGGCCTTCGTCAAGCGCAGGAAGGACCTGAAGGAGGGCGCGCTGGCCTATCGCCGCCTCAACGAGATGGCGATGCAGGTGCTCTCGCGCGACGGGATGCTGTTCACCTGCTCGTGCAGTCACCACATGCCGCGCTCGCTGCTGCTGGAGGCCGTGCAGCACGGCGCCCGCCACCTGGACCGTTTCGCGCAGTCGCTGATGGCGTTGCAGCAGGGCCCCGACCACCCGGCGCATCCGGCCATCCCGGAGACCGACTACCTCAAGGGCTACGCGCTGCGCATCCTGCCGGCGTGATACGCCAAGCGGTGCGCTTCTCCCGTCTGGTAGGCATTTCCGGGTGCTGATCGCGGCCATGGGCCGCTCCCACGCGGCATTGCCGGGTGTTGTCGCAGTGCCCATCGCCGGCAACGCCGGCTCCTACAGGGCGAGGACGATACGAAGCGGAAGCGGGAGGACCGCGGGGCGGGGACGGTTTCCGGGGGCGTACGGGCCAGGGATGGCGCGTCCGCAGCCTACTTCGGATGTACTTGCGGCGGCC
>DASRZM010000118.1:0-27180 GCA_035686365.1 Lysobacteraceae bacterium
CAGGCGTCCGCACAAGTCACCTGCGCACACTGTCAAAGATCCTGCAATCCCGGAAACCGCGGCCTGCGCCGCCGGCTCCTGCCCCATGGCATCTCGCTCAGGGGAGCCGCGCATTATACGTCCGGGTGCACTTGGGTCAACGACTTCGATGCCCTGCGGCGCGCCGTGGGACGCCTTGCCGCCGCCGTCCCCTGCCGCGGTTCAGGATTCGCCCACCAGGCGCACCCGCGCGAAGCTGCGTTTGCCCAGCTGCAGCACGTGCTCGCCGCCGGGGACCAGCGCCAGATCGCGGTCCTCCACCACCACCCCGTCGACGCGCACACCCCGCTGGGCCAGCTTGCGCATGGCCTCGGAGGTGCTCGGCGCCAGTCCCACCTGCTTGAGCAGCACACCGATGCGCACCCCCTCGGGCGGCACCGCAAGTTCGGTGGTCGGCAGATCCTCCGGCACGTGGCCGCCGCGGATGGTCTGGTCCCAGTAGCGGATCGCCTCCCGGGCCGCCGCCGCGTCGTGGAAGCGCGTGACCAGTTCCTGGGCCAGTTCGACCTTGCAGTCGCGCGCCTTGGCCTGACCGGCCTCGACCGCCGCGCGCATGCGCCCGATCTGGGCCATGGACTTGTCGAAGCTCAGCAGCTCGTAGTACCGCCACATCAGCGGGTCGGAGATCGACATCACCTTGCCGAAGATGGTGTTGGCCGGTTCGTTGATGCCGATGTAGTTGTCCAGCGACTTGGACATCTTCTGAACGCCGTCTGTGCCCTCGAGCAGCGGCATGGTCATGACGATCTGCGGCGGCTGGCCGTAGTGTTCCTGCAGCTGGCGGCCGACCAGCAGGTTGAACTTCTGGTCGGTGCCGCCCAGCTCCACGTCGGCGCGCAGCGCCACCGAGTCGTAACCCTGCACCAGCGGATACAGAAATTCGTGGATCGCGATCGGCTGCTGCGCGCCGTAGCGCTGGGCGAAATCGTCGCGCTCGAGCATGCGCGCCACGGTGTGCTGGGCGGCCAGCCGGATCATGTCGGCCGCGCCCATGGCGTCGAACCACTCGGAGTTGAAGCGGATCTGCGTACGCTCGCGGTCGAGCACCTTGAACACCTGGTCGGCATAGGTGCGCGCGTTCTGCGCGATCGCCTCGCGGGTGAGCGGCTTGCGGGTGACGTTCTTGCCGCTGGGGTCGCCGATCATCCCGGTGAAGTCCCCGATCAGGAACACCACCTCGTGCCCGAGATCCTGGAAGTGGCGCATCTTGTTGAGCACCAGGGTGTGCCCGATGTGCAGGTCCGGGGCGGTGGGGTCGAAGCCGGCCTTGATCCGCAGCGGGCGGCCGAGCCCGACCCGGGCCGCCAGTTCCTCGGGTTTCAGGATTTCCTCGGCGCCCCGGCCGAGCAGGTCGAGGGCCTCGTTCAGATTGCTCACGGAGTCGATTCCTGCATTGGTCGCGCGAGCGGGGGCTCAACGCGCTGTAGAAAGTTAATGACACGTTAAACGCTCGGATCGGGAAATTCCAGCATTCACAAGGGTTTGACGCGGCCTCCACGCGCTGTTTATGGTAGCGCCGGACTGTGCAGCAGGAAGCCGCCGCGTGAGATCGAGCCGGGGAGACGAGGGGGGCGTCGGGGGACGCCGGTGTCAGGCGGTGCGTCGGGCCAGGCTTCCGGCCCGGGCCCCGCGCAGCCCGCTGCCCGGGGCGCTGACCCGGATGCGCCGCGAGCACTGGATCCTGGCCTCGACCTGCGCCGGGCTGGTCGTGCTGGTGGCGGCGATCGCGCCGGGCTTCGCCCAGGCCATGCGTGCCAGCGCCGAGCCCGAGCGCGAGACCCTGGCGCTGCGGCTGCCGGCGTTGCCGGCCGAGGCGCCGCCACTGTCCGACGACCTGTTCGTGACCGGCGCCGACCAGCACTGGCGCACCGTGCGCGTGGAATCCGGGCAGTCGCTGGGCGACATCTTCGACGCGCAGGGCCTGTCGGCGGCGCAGCTCCATCGCCTGCTCGCGCACCCGAGCGCACGGCAGGCGCTGGCCCGCATCTACCCGGGCGACGAATTCGCATTCGAGATCGATGCCAGGGGCCGGTTGCGCGCCATGCAGTTCGACCGTGACGAGGGCACCCGCGTGGTGCTGCACTTCAGCGGCGAGAAGGTCAGCGAGCGCGTGATCGAGCGCGAGCTGCAGCACCGCGTGCAGTACGCGGCCGGCACCATCGAGGGCTCGCTGTATGCGGCCGGCCTGGATGCGGGCATGAGCGATGCCACCATCATGGCGCTGGCCAAGGTGTTCGGCTACGACATCGACTTCGCCCAGGACCTGCGCCGGGGCGACCGCTTCAGCGTGGTCTACGACGAGGTCTGGCGCGACGGCGAGCGCCTGCGCAGCGGCGACATCCTGGCCGCGACCTTCGTCAACCAGGGCCGCACCTACCAGGTGTTCCGCTACGAGTTCGCCGACGGCCGCCGCGACTACTACGACGCCGAGGGGCGGCCGGTGAAGAAGTCGTTCCTGCGCATGCCCATCGAGTTCGCGCGGATCAGTTCGCGCTTCACCTCGGCGCGCAAGCACCCGGTGCTGGGACGCACGCGTGCCCACCGTGGCGTCGACTACGCGGCCAACTCGGGCACCCCGATCATGAGCGCCGGCGACGGCAAGGTCGGCTTCGTGGGCTGGAAGAGCGGCTACGGCCGCACCGTGATCGTCGACCACGGCCGCGGCTACACCACGCTGTACGCGCACATGTCGCGCTTCGGCAGGCACAAGATGGGTGCGCGCGTTCGCCAGGGCGATGTCATCGGTCACGTCGGCGCCTCCGGCCTGGCGACCGGTCCGCACCTGCACTACGAGTTCCGCGTCAAGGGCGTGCACCAGGATCCGCTGAAGGTGACGCTGCCCAAGCCCGAGCCGCTGCCGGCCAGCGAGCTGGCCCGCTTCCGTCTGCAGCAGGCGCCGATGTTCGCGCAGCTGCGGCTGGTCGCCGAGGGCACGACTTACGCCGCCGCGCGCTGAGACGCACCGGCGCGTGTCGCGCGCGCTCTACATCGGGCTGATCTCCGGCACCAGCGCCGACGGCATCGACGCTGTGCTGGTCCGCTTTGCGCCGGCGCTGCAGGTGCTGGCGGCGTTGAGCCTGCCCTATCCGCACGACCTGCGCGCGCGCCTGCTGGACCTGGCGCAGGCACCGGCGCCGGTCCTTTCGCTGGACGAGCTCGGCCACCTGGATGCGCGCCTGGGCGAGGCCTTTGCCGAGGCGGCGCTGGCGGTGCTCCAGGCCGCTGGCGCGGGCGCCGCGCAGGTGGCCGCGATCGGCTCCCATGGACAGACCCTGCGGCACCGCCCCGACCCGCCGCACGCCTTCTCGCTGCAGCTGGGGGATCCGGCCCGGATCGCCGAGCGCACCGGCATCACCACGGTGGCCGACTTCCGTCGCCGCGACATTGCCGCCGGGGGGCAGGGCGCGCCGCTGATGCCGGCCTTCCATGCCGCCTTCCTGGCCGATGCGCGCGAACCGCGCGCGGTGCTGAACCTGGGCGGCATCGCCAACCTGACCCTGCTGCCGGTCCGGGGGGCGGTCACCGGATTCGACACCGGGCCCGGCAACGCACTGCTCGATGCCTGGATCGAGCGGCAACGCGGCGAACGCTTCGACCGCGACGGCGACTATGCGCGCAGCGGCACGGTCGATGCCGCGCTGCTGCAGCGGCTGCTCGCCGATCCCTGGTTCGCGGCGCCGCCGCCCAAGAGCACCGGTCGCGAAGTGTTCCACCTTCACTGGTTGCAGGCGGGGCTGGCCGGGGCGCCGGCCGCGGCCGACGTCCAGGCCACGCTGCTGGAGCTCACCGCCGCCAGCGTCGCGGTGCAGTTGCGTGCACGGCAACCGGACACAGCCCGGCTGCTGGTATGCGGCGGCGGCGTCCACAACCGCGCGCTGATGGCCCGGCTGGACGCGCATCTGGCACCGATCGGGGTGGAGTCCACTGCAGTCCACGGACTGGATCCGGACCATGTCGAGGCCACGGGCTTCGCCTGGCTGGCGCAGCGCACGCTGGCCGGTGAGGCCGGCAACCTGCCGGCGGTCACCGGGGCGGCCGGCGCACGCGTGCTCGGCGCGATCCACCACGCCTGAGCTCCGGCACCCGGGCGGGCGACCGCGCTGCGATCAGTAAGGCTTTTCGTCGGGGAGCTGGTCGAGCGCCTTGAGGGCCTCGTCGAAGGCCTTGGCTTCCTCGTCCTCGAAAGCTCCGGCCAGTCGCGCGATGTCGCCGGGGACCGGCGGCGGTTCCGGCTCGATGATGCCCAGACCCTGCTTGAGCAGCTGCAGGATCACATCGTTGATCGGCCAGCCGCGGTCGCGCGCCAGGCGCTTGATCTGCTCGGCGATCGCAGGGTCGATGTCGCGGATGAGGAAATCCGGCATGGGGGGCTTCAGACGTCGATGACCGTTGGCCGTCCCGGTCCCCTCTCCGCGCGGCGGGGAAACCATATCATGGCGGCCGCGGCCGGCTAAGCCTCGGCCACAGCCAGGCCAGCAGCAGCAGAGTGGGGACCACCGACAGGGTACTGAGCACGAAGAAGCCGGTGTAACTCCAGGCCTCGACGATGAACCCGCCGACCCCGCCCACCAGCTTTCCGGGCAGGTTCGCCAGCGACGAGAGCAGCGCGTACTGGGTGGCAGTGAAGTGGCGGTCGGCCAGGCTCGAGAGGAAGGCGACCAGTACGGTCCCGGCAAAGCCCTGCGAGAGGTTGTCGCCGGAGATCGCCGCCACGAAGGTCCACAGCTCGCCCGGATGCAGCGACATCAGGATGAACAGCAGGTTGGAGCCGGCCACGGCGATGGCGGCGATCAGCAGCAGCACCCGCAGTCCGAGCGTGGTGACAGCCACGCCGCCCAGGAACGCGCCGGCCAGACCCATGACCACTCCGTAGACTTTCGAGACGGTCGCGATGTCGGCCTTGCTGAAGCCGGTGTCCAGATAGAACGGTCCGGCGATCGCGAGCATCTGGTCGGGCATCTTGTACAGCCCGATGAACGCCAGCAGCACCACGCCCAGCAACCAGCCGTGGCGGTGGAAGAATTCCAGGAACGGCTGCACGTAGGCGGCGAAGAAACCGGGCACGGGTTCGGCTGCGATCGTCGCGCTCACGTCCGGCTCGCGCGCCAGCAGCGTGGCCATCGCCGGTATCAGCGCCAGGCCCGCCATGACCAGGTAGCCGGTGCGCCAGCCGGAGATCTCGGCCAGATACAACACCAGGGCCCCGCCGCACAGCTGCAGTCCGATCCGGTAGCCCAGCGTATAGGTCGCCGCCAGCGCGCCCTGCTCGTGCAAGGGTGCGATCTCGATGCGGTAGGCGTCGACCATCGTGTCCTGCGTGGCGCCGGCCATCGCGGTGATGCCCAACAGCACCAGGAACACGGCGACCGATACGTCGGGTCCCGTGACCGCCATCGCCGCCAGCCCCCCGGCCACGCCCAGCTGCGCCAGCAGCAGCCACCCGCGGCGGCGGCCAAGGCGACCGACCAGCGGTGCGCGCCATGCGTCCAGCGCCGGCGCCCAGGCGAACTTGAACACGTAGAAGAAGGTCAGGTAGCTGACCAGGCCGATCGGCCCCAGCGCCCAGCCCGCATCGCGCAGCCAGATCGCCACCGTGTTGCCGACCAGGAAGAACGGCAGTCCACAGCCGAAGCCGAACACGAACATCGTGAACGCCGCACGCGAGGCGAACGGCGCCAGCGCGCGGCGCGCGCGCGAGGGCCCGGCAACGGCTTTCTCAGCGGCCACGTCCTGGTCTTCCACGCTGCGGCCAGCGGTAGTCCACGGTGAACGGCGCGTGGTCGGAAAAGCGCGCCTCGCGGTAGATCGAGCAGTCCATCACCCGCTCTCCGAGCTGCGGGGTCACCAGCTGGTAGTCGATGCGCCAGCCCACGTTCTTCGCACGCGCCTGGCCGCGGTTAGACCACCAGGTGTACTCGTCGGTGGCTTCGGGCCTGAGCGCGCGGAAGCTGTCGCACCAGCGATCCTGGCACAGCAGCGCCTCGATCCAGGCGCGCTCGGCGGGCAGGCAACCGGAGTTCTTCTGGTTCGAGCTCCAGTTCCTGATGTCGTTGCGGGTATGCACGATGTTCCAGTCGGCGCACAGCACGTACTGCCGGCCCGATGCCAGCCACTTCCGGAACAGCGGCCGCAGCCGCTCCAGGGCTTCGAACTTGAACTGCTGGCGCTGCTCGCCCGAGGAGCCCGAGGGCAGGTACAGCGACACCACGCTGAGCTCGCCGAAGCGCGCTTCCAGGTAGCGGCCCTCCTGATCGAACGGCGCCCACCCCAGTGTATCGAGCACGGTGTCGGGCTTGCGCCGGCAGTACAGGGCCACGCCGCTGTAGCCACGCCGCGTCACCGCGTCGTTGAAGTACACGCGGTAGCCCGGCGGTCGATAGACCCCGTCGCCGAGCTGGTGCTCCTGGGCCTTGGTCTCCTGCACGCATAGCACGTCGGCGCGCTGGCCCGCGAACCAGTCGAAGAAGCCCTTGCTGGCGGCCGAGCGCAGTCCGTTGGCGTTGAAGGTGATGATGCGCATGCGTCAGGGTTCAGGGCTCAGGGCTCAGAGGTCAGGGCTCAGGCAGCAAGCGGCCGATCCTCCGGGTTGCCTCGAAAGCCCGCGAGCTTACCGGATGCACTGCGTTCCCTGCCCGTTGCACTCGGCGGCCCCGCACGGCACGCTCTTCCCGAGTCCCGAGTCCCGAGTCCCGAGTCCCGAGCCCCGAGCCCCCGATGTCCTACCGCACCCGCTTCCTCGAGCTCGCGCTCGAATGCGACGCCCTGCGCTTCGGCCAGTTCACGCTCAAGTCCGGGCGGGTGAGCCCGTACTTCTTCGACGCCGGGCGGTTCCGCAGCGGGGCGGTGCTGGCCCGGCTGGCCGGGTGCTATGCCGACGCGGTCGAGGCCGCCGGAATCCGCTTCGACATGCTCTTCGGCCCCGCCTACAAGGGCATTGCGCTGGCCACCGCGCTGGCACTGGAGTTCGCCCGCCGCGGCCGCGACCTGCCGCTGGCCTTCGACCGCAAGGAAGCCAAGGACCACGGCGAGGGTGGGCGGCTGATCGGCGCCCCGCCGGCCGGGCGGGTGCTGGTGGTGGACGATGTGGTCACCGCCGGCACCGCGGTGCGCGCCGCGCTGGCGCTGCTGCGCGGGGCCGGGGCGCAGCCGTGCGCCCTGGTGATCGGCCTGGATCGGCGCGAGCGCGGCGATGGCCCGCACTCGGCGGTCCGCGACCTGAACGAACGTGAAGGCATCGAGGTGATCGCCGTCGCGGATCTGGATGATCTCCTGCAATTCGCCGCCGAACGGCCGGCCCTGGCGGTCCACCGCGAAGCGCTGATGGCGTATCGTGTGCGCCATGGTGTCTGAACGGGAATCGAGGCGATGATCCGCATCCTGGCAGCGGCCCTGGCCGCGACGATGGCGCTGGCCTGCGGCGGCGCCGAAGCACAGAAGCTGTATCGCTGGGTCGACAAGGACGGCAAGGTCCGTTACAGCGACGCGCTGCCGCCCGAGGCGGTCGACCAGGCGCGCGAGGAACTCAACAAGCAGGGCATGGCCGTCAAGCGCGTGGACCGCGCGATGACGCCGGAGGAACGCGCCGAGCTGGAAGCGGCAGCGGCCAGCCAGGCCCGCCGCGAGCAGCTGCAGGCCGAGCAGGCCAAGCGCGACCACATCCTGCTGGCCTCGTATCCGCGCGAATCGGACCTGGCGCGCAGCTACCAGGAGCGGTTCGACCTGGTCGCACAGTCGGTCACGACGGCCCGCATGGGCATCGAGGAGCAGTCCAAGGCCCTGGACCAGCTGCTGCAGCATGCGGCCACGCGCGAGCGCAACGGCCAGCCGGTTCCGGAGGACATCGTGGGGCGCATCCGGTCGGTGCGGGACCAGGTCGAGCAGCAGCAGAACTACCTGACCCGTCGCGAGGCCGAGCGCGTGGCCCTGGACGAGGAGTTCCAGGACATGCTCGAGCGCTACCGCGAACTGCGCGAGCGCGCCGACGCCGAAGCTGCGGCCAAAGCCTCGGGCTGATCCCCCGCCCCCGGCCACCGGGACACGGCGCCAGAGAACCTCTGAACACGTTCAGAGGTTCGCGCGCCATGAATGGCGCGCTCGCCGATCATGCACGCAAGTGCTGGATCCGGCGGAGCCGTGTCCGGACCTGTGCCGGACTCGGCGAGTCTGATCCAGCCCAGGATGGACTGGAGCAGAGCTTGGCCTAGAACGGCAGTTCGAGCTTCGGGTCCAGCGCCAGCAGCTGCGCGCGGAAGATCTCCTGGATCCTGGCCAGCGCGTCGGCGTCGTCGGCGTCGAAACGCAGCACCAGCATCGGGGTCGTATTGGACGCCCGCACCAGGCCCCAGCCATCGGGCCAGTCGGCGCGCACCCCGTCGATCGTGGCGACCTTGGCACCCTCGAACTTCGACTGGCGGCGGAAGCGTTCGACGAAGCCATGGTGCTCGCCTTCGGCCATGGGCACCTTCAGCTCCGGCGTGGACACGCCCTTGGGCAACTCCTCGAAGATCTCCTCGGGAGCGCGCTCGTCCGCGGCCAGGATCTCCAGCAGCCTGGCGGCCGCGTACACGCCGTCGTCGAACCCGAACCAGCGCTCGCGGAAGAAGAAGTGCCCGCTCATCTCGCCGGCCAGCTCGGCCTCGGTTTCGCGCATCTTGGCCTTGATCAGCGAATGTCCGGTCTTCCACATCACCGGGCTGCCGCCGTGGCGCAGGATGTGGCCGGCCAGGTGACCGGTGCACTTGACGTCGTAGATGACGCTGGCGCCCGGATTGCGGCTGAGCACGTCCTGTGCGAACAGCATCAGCACCCGGTCCGGATACACGATCTCGCCCTGGCGGGTGACCACGCCCAGACGGTCGCCGTCGCCGTCCAGCGCCAGGCCCAGGTCGGCCTCCAACTTGGCCACGAAGGTGATCAAATCGGCCAGATTGTCCGGGTCGCTCGGATCCGGATGGTGGTTGGGGAACGTCCCGTCGACTTCGCAGAACAGCGGAATGACCTCGGCGCCGATGGCCTCGAGCACGGCTGGCGCGATCGCACCGGCCACACCGTTGCCGGCATCCACGACCACCTTCAGGCGCCGCTCCAGCTGCACATCGGACGCGACGCGCTCGACGTAGTCCTCGGCCACCGAAATGTGCTGGACACCGCCACGGGCGCCCGAATGCAGGTCGTTTTCGGCAATGCGCACGTACAGATTCTGGATCGCCTCGCCCGAGAGCGTCTCGCCGCCGACCATGATCTTGAAACCGTTGTAGTCGACCGGATTGTGGCTGCCGGTCACCGCCACACCCGAACCGGTGTTGAGGTGATAAGTCGCGAAATACACCAGCGGCGTGGCCGCCACGCCGATGTCGATGACGTCACAGCCGGCCTCGCGCAGGCCATCGATCAGCGCCTCCGACATCTGTGGCCCGGACAGGCGGCCGTCGCGTCCGACCACGATGTCCTTCAGGCCCTTCTCGTGCATCAGGGTACCGATCGACTGTCCGAGCAGCCGCGCAACCCCGGAATCCAGGCTTTGACCGACGATGCCGCGCACGTCGTAGGCGCGGAAGATGCTGCGGTCCAGCACGACCCCCTCGCTGGCGCTCTCGGGCTTGCCGGCCTTGGCCGCCGTCGGGGCGGCCACGCGAGCGGTCGGCTCTGCATGGGCGACGGCCTCGGCAAAGGTCTCATCGGGCTCGGTGACCCCACCCCGGCCGCGCAGAGCGAACATCGCCAGGCCGAGCCCACCCACGATCAGCACCAGCGCCAGGCCCAGATGGACCAGCGCGCCGCCGGGAAGCACGCCTTCGGGCTCACGCGCGGCCATCAGTACGGTCATCGGCATGCCCGGCACGGCGGTTGCCTTGGCCTGACCGGCCAGTCCGGCGTCGCCGGCGTGCGCCAGCATGCGCGTGTTGGCGCGCACGGCCAGGAATCCGCCCACGTCGCCCAGCCCGGCCAGCCGGCTCTGCAGATCCGGCAGCAGCGGCAGCCGCGCGTAGCCGAGCCCGACCCAGTCGCCGTCGGCACGGATCGGCGCCGCCAGCTCGATCTGGGGCAGTCCTTCGAGTTCGCTGAAGGCGACCTGCATCTCGCCATCCAGCCCGGCCGCATGCAGCATCGCCAGGCGGGCGAAGCCGAATTCGGCCAGGTCGCCGGCAAAGGCCTCGGCCAGGTCCGGCGAGCCGACCTGCGCGTCGTTCTCGCCTTCCAGCCGTGCCCGCAGGGCCTCGGCAGCGGTGGCGAGGTCGCCGTTCTCGGCGGCGCTGACCACCTGGGCGTCCTGCAGGGCCTCGGTGAAGGCCTGGCGCGGCGCCTCCGGCAGCGCGGCGAGCTCGGCCAGCAGCCGGTCACGCGCGACATGGGCGCGGTCGTGCGCCGCCTGGTCGCTGAGCAGCGCGACGCCGATCCAGCCCAGGTACGCGCCGCCCAGGAGCAACAGCGCGCCCAGCAGCAGCCAGACGCGGCGCGACTGGCCCGCCCCGGCCTCCCGGCGGTTGTCGTTCTTGGCCATGGCCCCCTATGTCCTCAGCGAGTCCCGGTATGACCGAATCCGCCCTCGCCGCGATCGGAGGTGGCGAAGGCCTCGACCCGGCGGAAGCGCACGCGTTCGACCGGCATGAACACCAGCTGCGCGATCCGGTCCCCCGGGGTGATGGTATAGGCCGCCCCGCTCCGGTTCCAACAGCTGATCATCAGCGGCCCCTGGTAATCGGCGTCGATCAGCCCGACCAGGTTGCCCAGGACCAGTCCGTGGCGGTGGCCCAGGCCCGAGCGGGGCAGGATCACCGCGCACAGCCCGGCATCCCCGATATGGATGGCCAGGCCGCTGGGAACCAGCGCGCTGTCGCCGGCACCCAGGCTCAGCTCGGCCTCGACCATCGCGCGCAGATCCAGCCCGGCCGCCCCCGCGGTGGCGTACTCGGGCAGCGGAAACTCGGCCCCCAGGCGGGGGTCGACCACGCGCAGCTCGACATCACGCATCGGCGCGCTCCCGCAGACGCTGCGCGAGTAGCCGCAGCAGGGCCTCGGCCACGACTCGCTTGTGGTCCGGGCCCAGGCTGGCATGCCCGCCGGGCCAGAACACCTCCAGGGCATTGCGCTCCGAATCGAATCCGAGCCCGGCCGCGTCGACCCGGTTGGCCGCGACCATGTCCAGCCCCTTGTCCCGCAGCTTGGCCCTGGCGTTGGCCTCCAGCGCTTCGGTCTCGGCCGCGAACCCGAGCAGGAAGGGACGCTGCGGTCGCCGCGCGACCTCGGCAAGGATGTCCGGCGTGCGCACCAGTTCCAGCACCATGGGGCCGTCCTGCTTCTTGATCTTCTGCGGCGCCCGCTGTGCCGGCCGGTAATCGGCCACGGCCGCGGCGGCGACGAACACCTCGTGCCCTGCGAGCCGGTCCATCACCGCCTGGTGCATTTGATCCGCGCTGCGCACGTCCACCCGGCTGACCCCGGCCGGGGTCGACAAGCGCACCGGTCCGGCCACCAGCGTGACCTCGGCGCCCAGGGCACGCGCGGCCTCGGCGATCGCGAATCCCATGCGCCCGGAACTGCGGTTGCCCAGGTAGCGCACCGGATCCACGTCCTCGAAGGTGGGCCCGGCGTTGACCAGGATCCGGCGGCCGGCGAGCGGCGCCCCGGGCGCGGCCAGCACCGCCGCGGCGATCGCCTCCGGTTCGACCATGCGGCCCGGGCCGACCTCGCCGCAGGCCTGGTCGCCCTCGTCCGGCCCCAGGATCTGCGCACCGCGCGAGTGCAGGATCTCGACATTGGCGCGGGTCGCAGGGTGCGCCCACATGACCCGGTTCATCGCCGGCGCCAGCGTCAGCGGCGCCTGGCTGGCCAGGCACAGGGTACTGAGCAGATCGTCGGCCAGCCCATGCGCCAGCCGCGCGATCAGGTCGGCCGAGGCCGGGGCAATGACGATGCGGTCGGCCCAGCGCGCCAGCTCGATGTGGCCCATCGCCGCCTCGGCGGCCTCGTCCCACAGCGAATCGCGCACCGGGTTGCCCGACAGCGCCTGGAAGCTCAGCGGGGTGACGAAGCGGCGGGCCGAAGCGGTCATCACCACGCGAACCTGGGCCCCACGCTCACACAGCCGCCGCGTGAGTTCGGCGGCCTTGTAGGCCGCGATCCCGCCGCTGACGCCGAGCAGGATGCGCGGGGCGCGCACAGGGTCGGTCACGTAAGGAGAATTCCCAGGCCGGAGTGCGCGGTTAGCTTACCGGAAACCCCGCGCGCCTCCGATGGCCGTCCACCCGGCTGCAGGCAAGGATGCAGCCATGAGCATCCGCTGCTGGCCCGTCGACGAGCGACCTCGCGAGAAGCTGCTGCGCCACGGCGCCGGGGCGCTCTCGGATGCAGAACTGCTGGCCCTGTTCATCGGTTCGGGCGGACGCGGGCGCGACGCGGTGCAGGTCGCGCGCGGGCTGCTTGCTGCCGGTGGCCTGCGCACGCTGCTGGACACCGACGCGGCGCAGATGGCGGCGCTGCCGGGGTTGGGCCCGGCCCGCGCCTGTGCGCTGAAGGCGGCGCTGGAGCTGGGCACGCGGCATCTGGCCGGCAGCCTGGCGCGCGGGGCGGCGCTGACCGATCCGGCCGCGGCCGGACGCTACTTCGCCACCCGCCTGCGCCCGCATCCCAACGAGGTGTTCGCGTGCCTGTTCCTGGACAACCGCCACCGGGCGATCGCGTTCGAGGAGCTCTTCCGCGGCACCATCGACGGCGCCCAGGTGCATCCGCGCGAGGTCGTGCGGCGCTCGCTGGCGCACAACGCCGCCGCGGTGATGTTCGGCCACAACCACCCCAGCGGCGTGGCCGAGCCCAGCGCCGCGGACCGTGCGATCACCCGGCGCCTCGCCGATGCGCTGGCGCTGATCGACGTGCGCGTGCTCGATCACTTCGTGGTGGGCGATGCCGAGGCGGTCTCGTTCGCGCAGCGCGGGCTGCTCTGAGCAGTCGTCGCGGCGGCCGCAGGTTTGCGCCGGCCCACGCTACGGCGCTTATACTGCGGCCGGGTTCACGGTCCCTGGAGGGGATCCCGGGTGATTCTCGGGTTGGCGCAATCGTTTCCGCCGGATGCGGCCGAACGGCAGCTGCCCGATGTGGACAGCGCGCGGGCGCTGATCGGCGCCCGGCGTCCGGCGGTCCTGGAGCGGATCCGCGCCCGGGTTGCCTCCGCCGACGGGCGCGGCGACGTGCTTTCGATGCGCCGCTTCGAGGACGCCATCGTCCTCGCGGTCGCCCGATTCGGCGTGCGCCATGGCAGCTGGGGCGAGGACCACCACGACTACCACAACGAGGATCATGCGCTGGAGATCCTCGACGGCCGGGTCGGCCGCCTGATGAATGGCGTCGGGGTCCAGGCGCTGCCGCCCACGGACTGGCGGATGCTGATGCTGTTCGGCGCCTGCCACGACCTGCGCCAGCGCGAACGGGTCGACTTCCGCCACCCGATCGGCAACAACGAGGCCGCCAGCATCGCCGAGGCCACGCGCATCATGGTCGCGGCCGGCTTCGAGACCGCACGCGACGACGCCGACTTCCTGGCCATGGAACTGATGATCGCCGGCTCGACCTTCGACGCCCGGCCCACGCCGCCGCCCTCGGAGTTCAATCCGGCCGAGGTCGCGGCCACCGGCGGCGCGCTGGCGCCGAAGCTGCCGGCGATCCTCGACCGCGAGGTGCCGGACTGGCGCAAGCGCGAGCACATCGGCCGCGCACTGACGCTGGCCATGCTGGCCTCGGACCTGGACACGGCGAACGTCGCCGAGTCGTTCGTGGCGCTGGCCGAAAGCGCCGCGCGCCTGTGCCGCGAGCGCGAGGCGTTTGCCGGCCGTGCCCTCGATGCGACCGAGTCGGCGGGTCCGTGCCTGGACTTCCTCAGCCGCGGCCAGGAGCGCTACTTCTTCGAGCTGCACCGCTTCTGCTCGGAGCTGGGTTCGCGCTGCTTCGCCGCCGGCAAGGAGGCCAATGCGGCGCGCGTGAGCACGGTTTCGGCGCGACTGCGCGAACGCTTCCCCGCCGCCGGCCACGATGCCACCACCGGGGCCCAGGTGGTCGCGGCCTTCCTGGAGCTGGCGCGCTCCATCGACACCCACGGCGCCACGCCCGCGCGCTGACGGGCCGGAAGGCCGGACGGGTCGCGCCCGGCCTCGCCAGCGGAGTCGAAAAACGGAACGGGCCGGCATGGCCGGCCCGTTCCCAACGGTGTGCGCGCTTCCGATCGCGGTGTTCTACTGCGTGAAGCGGTCGCCTCCGGGCCGGAAGGTCCAGCCCTCGGTCCAGTCCGTGCGGCCGTCGAATGCACCACGGTAGGGGGTGAAGTCGAAGAAGCCGTCCTCGCCCACGACGCGCAGCCCGCCCGAGCGTGCCGGCGAGCCTGCCGTCGGCTGGTAACCGTTCAACTGCAGCGGGGCGATCTGGTTACCGGCGAATGCCGCAGAGTTGAAGAAATCCTGCGTGTTCCACGGCGCGTCGCCGTCCTGCTTGAAATTGGTGGCGCAATCGATGAGGACACCGTTGAAGGCCGTGATGCCCGTCGGTGAGGCCGGCGTGCCGGCCGCCGTGTAGGTCGGACCGTTGGTGATGTTGATGCAGCTCGCCGGATAGCCGCCGACCACCGTGTTCCAGATCTGGCCGGCCGAACCCTCCTTCAGGCGGATGCCGTCGCCGGAGCCGGCAGTACCGAGCAAGGTCAGGTTCGACAGCACCGGGGTCGCCCGCGGCAGCGCGTCGTCGTTGTCCGGATTGTTGGCCGCTTCGATGCCGTGGTCCTCGCCGAAGCCGTCGCCGTCGGCGACCAGGGCGTACTGGATCTTGCCGCTCCAACCCAGGTCCCAGTCGATGCCATCGTCGCCGCCTTCGGTCACCACCACGTGCTTGACGTTGACGGTACCGCCGAAGAACTCCACGCCGTCGTCCTGGCCGCGATAGGCCTGGATGTGGTGGACGGTGGTGCCGTCGCCCACGCCCTGGAACGTGAAGGCATTGACCTCGGCGTTCTCGAAGAAGCGGATGCCAGCGTAGCGGACCTGGAAGTAGCTGATCTCGCCACTGCTGTCATGCGGATCGTCGCCACCAAAGCGCTGGGTCTGGTCGAACTCGGAGAAGCAGTTGAACGGCGCCTGCGGGCAGGCGTTCGCAGGTGCGTTGCCGGAGACCACCAGGCCGCCGACGTCGCCCGGCGCAGCCTCGGTGTTGTCGACGAAGCCGTCGTTGATGCTGGTGAACACGATCGGCGCCCACGGCCGGCCGTTGGCGAAGATCTTCGAGCCGGGGTTCACGTACAGGTAGTCGGCCGTACCGCCGTCGCCGGCCAGTACGGTACCGGGTTCGATGGTGACCGTCGCCTGGTTGGCATTGTCGCCGCCGACCCTGACCAGCCCGTCGAGCAGCCAGGTCGTGTCGTTGGTCAGCACGACGTCCTGATCGAGCAGGTTGCCACTGAGCACGCACGAACGCGGCAGCGAGCCGGCGCTGGCGAAGCTCGGGCAGCCGGTGAACTCGGTCTGGTAGGCGCACATCGGCTCGCTGCCGAGGCCCACCGCGCGCTGACCCTGTTCCAGTTCCAGGGTCACGTCCGGGAGTCCGCTGGCCTCGTTCATGTCGAGCTCGACGGTGATGCGGTTGCAGCTGTGCACGGTGACGGTGGACGTGCCGCCCACCACCGGTGCGCCGGGCGGCGTGAACGGCGAACCGAAGTTGCCTCCGGAGTAAAGCTGGATGTTGTCGCTGCTGCTGAATTCGTGCTCGACCATATGCGGCGCGGTGATGATCCAGTACGGATTGCCGTCATTGTCGAAGCTGAACAGGGCCAGGAAGAACACGCCGGAGCCGTCGGGCAGTCCGACGTAGTCCACCGTAGCGCCGCGGCCGGACTCGGAGCTGTTGAACCAGTTGCCGTCGAAGGCGTCGCTGAGCTTGACCGCCGCAGCGGCCGGACCGGCGCACAGCGCAGTCGCCAGCGCGCCGGCGGCCGTGAAAGCGTGGAGTCTGGGTGTCATCGGATGAATTCCTCGGATCGTTGCAGGGAGGCCGGTACTGCCGACGCGGCTCCGCCACGGCAGTCAACTGATGTCGCAAGAGCCTATTGCACGACCGTTACAGAAATATGGCTCCGGCTCCCGGCCGCCTTCAGAACGGCTTCCACTCGATCGTCAGTGCGAGCTCGCGTCCGCGCCGGAAGCTGCGGGTGATCTCCACGCCCTGGGTGAACTCGACCTCCGGATCGAGCAGGTTGCGCAGCCGCAGCTTGAAATCCCAGTGCTTGCCGAACGGGCGCCGGTAGACGAAGTCCAGCTGCGGGACGGGCTGCTCGTAGATGTCCGGCTGCTGGCTGACGCCGGCCTGGGCGATGCGCTCGCCGAAGACGTTGTACAGCAGCGTCCAGTCGCTGCCGCCGTCCGGGTCGGAGTACCCGAACTGCAGATTGGCGACGTATGGCGACTGTCCCTGCAGCGGCCGGTCGGCATTGGTCTGGATCGTCAGGCGGGTATCGATTTCGACCGAGGATTCGATCCGGGCGTAGTTCGCCCCGATGTGGTATCTGCCCCAGTCGATGCGGTCCAGGAAGCTGTTGCGCACGAATCCCATCGAGCCGATGAAACCCAGGTCCTTGTAAAGGTCGAGCTCGATTCCGTAGACCTCGGCAGCGAGTGCGTTCTGCAGGTTGATGATCTTGGCCGAGCCCCCGGAGGAGAAGGTCTTCTCGATCGGGTTCGTGAAGTCCTTGTAGAAGGCCGCGGCCGAAAAACTCTCCAGCGGCGAGAAGTAGTGTTCCCAGCGCAGGTCGTAGTTCTCGATCTGCGTGGTGGCCAGGTTCGGATTGCCGACCGTGATCAGGTCGAGCAGCGGATCCTCGAACTGGGCCGGGGACAGCTCCCGGAAGTCCGGTCGCGACAGCGAACGTCCGTAGCCGGCGCGGAACTGGGCACTGCCGCTGTATGCCCAGGTCAAGGCCAGCGAAGGCAGGCGGTTGCGTTCGTCGATCCGCGCGGGGATGACCTGGTCGGGATTGGAGACGCTGCGGGTGAGCACCTCCTGCACATTGTCCTCCTCGCGGAGCCCGGCGGTCAGGCGCCAGGGGTCGCCGACCTGCAGGTCGGCGGTCAGGAAGCGGGCCGCGATGCGCTGGCTCGCGGTGTAGTTGTCGGTGCCCAGCGTCGTCTCGACCAGCGAGAATCCATCCGGGCCGATGTAGGGTGGCGAGAGCAGCGCCTCCTGCGGCAGTTCGAACAGGTCGCGCGGGATGCCGCGGCCCACCGAGAAACTGAACCGGCGGATGGCCGCATCGCGCTCGCGCTCGAGAAGGCCGATGCCCCCGCGCAGGGTGAGCTGCGTGTCGCCGGACAGCTGCATGGGGTATTGCAGTGCGAGGTCCCAGTTGACGGCGTCGTCGACCAGCTCGCCGAAGGTCTGGGAGTTGCTGCTGTTGCGGTCCGAGAACGTGTAGCTGCCGTTGCTGTCGTCGTCGTCGCGGCGGTACTGGCGCGTGTTGGGTTCTTCGCGCGATGCGCGCGCGTCGGTGTACTGCCAGTCGGCGGCGAGGCCGCCCCAGGGCAGAGCATGCTCGCCGCGCAGCTGGTTCGAGAACAGCTCGCTCTCGATCCACTTCAGCTCGTAGGTCTGCCGCAGCTGCGTGTCCTCGATGCCATCGGCCACGCGGGTGCTGTCCTCGGCCTGGTGCAGCAGCATCGAGGTCAGCGTGACCGAGTGCGCGTCGCCCCACTCCAGCCCGAGGTTCATGAAGCCGCTGAGATCGAGGTTGCGCGTGGTCTCCAGCACCGAATCGTCGTCGGCCAGCCGCAGGTCGCCGGTGGCGGTCGCGCGGTAGCTGCGCCGCAGTTCTTCCCGGTGGTCCCACGACTGGCCGTAGCGCAGGGCACCGAGGAAGCCCCAGCGGCCCTGATCGCCGAACTGGAACCCATGGCCGCCCGAGATCGAGCCGCCCAGGTCGGGGCCGAGCCGACGCGGCTGGACGGCGTAACCGCCCGCGGCCAGGGCCTCGCCGAGCACCTCGAACTGCTGGGGGGTCAGGCCGTCGGGGTTGGTCGGGTTGCGCTGGCGCAGGAAGCGCCCGCCGGCGATCGCCTCGGCGATCGGCTCCGGGAGGGCGCGGGTCCCGTCGTCGTAGCCGGTGTAGTCGCGGTCGCCTCCCCCGTAGCCCAACCCGTCCTGGAAACTGGCGCCTTCGGTGTACCCGGTGGTCAGGCCCAGCTTCAGGAACGGGGCATCGGGGACGCCTCTGGTGCGCAGCTGCACGGTGCCACCGCCGAACTCGCCCGGCATCTCGGCCGAATAGGTCTTCTGGATCACCACGCCGGAGAGCACGTCGGTCGGGAACAGGTCCAGCGGGATCACGCGCCGGGTCGGATCCGGGCTCGGAATCTGCGCCCCGTTGAGCAGCACCGAGGAATAGCGCTCGCCCAGACCGCGTACATAGACGTACTTGCCCTCCACCAGCGTCAGGCCAGTGACGCGACGCAGCGCACCGGCGGCGTCGGAATCGCCCTGGCGCGAGATCTGCTCGGCGCCGAGGATGTCGGTCACCGCAGCCGAGGTGCGCCGCTCCTCCACGAACGCCGCCAGCGAGCCCTCGACGAAGGCCTCGAGCACGATGAACTCTGCCAGCTCCAGGCCGGCAGGCGTGAGTTCGATCTCGTGCACCGCGGTGTGCCCGGACTTCACCGCGAGGTCGTCGACCGTCTGACTGGCATGGTCGGCTGCGATGACCGACAGCGAATAGCTGCCCGCCGGCAGTTCGGCGCGCCAGCGCCCCTGGGCGTCGGTGCGGATGTCCAGCGGCGTGCCGCTGATGTAGACGCGTGCGCCGGCAACCGGCTCGCCGCTCTCGGCGCTGAGCACCTGCCCCTCGAGCACGCCGGGCGGGCCTTCGGCCTGCGGCGCCCCGGTGCCGGGCTGCCCGGCGGCGCCGTGCGAACTTTCGATGAACACCGACGGCGCCGCGTCCGGGTACAGCGTGGCGATGATCTCGGCGCTCTCCTCGGCGCGCACCATCAGCTCGACGGTCAAGACCGTGTGGTCGCCACGCACCACCGTCAGCGTGTGCGGGCCCGGCGCCAGGCCCAGGCGTGCCACGCCGTCCGGATTGGTCTTTGCGCGCGGCTGGCCGTCGATGCGTACCTCGGCGTCGGGCAGCGGCTGGCGCTGGTCGAACAGCACCAGGGAAACCGTGGCATCGGCGGCCAAGGCCGCGCGGACGCCCAGCGCCAGGGTGGCCAGCGCGGCCAGCGCCCGCATGCGCCGGCGGGCGCGGTGCACCGCACTCACGTGCAGGCCCATGCCGTTTCGGCGCAGTCGGCCATCAGCTTGCGCAGCTCGGTGGCCTTGCGAAACAATTCGGGGCGCTTCAGCGTCTTCAGGTGCTGCTCCGCGGCTTCGTAGTCGCCACCCTGGAATCGGGAGTAGGCCAGGGCATAGCGCAGGTCCTCGTCTTCGAGCAGGCCGGCGCGGTACAGCGCCGCTTCCATGGCCACCACCTGCGGCCAGGCGCGCATCTCCAGCAGGATGCCCACGCGCTGCTTGAGCTTCTTCGACGGGTCGGCGACACGTGCGTTGAGCTGCAGCGCGCGCGCGCGCTGGCCCGCGAGCCGATAGAGCTCTGCTGCTTCGGCGAACAGCGACGGCTCGGACTCGGCCTGGCGCGCCAGCAGCTCGGCCGCGGCCAGCGGATTGCCGTGCTCCATCCACGCCTGCGCCAACGCCTTGGCGACCAGGCTGTTGCCCGGGTAGCGCAGCGCCGCCGATTCGAGGAACGAGAGCGCCTCGGCGAAGGCACGCGTGCGCCGCAGTGCGGTGCCGATGGCCACGTAGTCCTCGGCCTTGCCCTCGGCGCGCACCAGATAGATTCGGCCCAGTCGCGCCGCTTCCTGGTTCAGCCCCTGCTCGATCAGATAGAAGATCTGCCGGCGCAGGAAGCCGTGGTTGCCGGGGAAGCGCTGGCCGGCGCGCGATAGCGTGTCGAGCGCGGCCTGGTGGCGGCCCTGCACCCAGTGCGCGTGCGCGCGCATCATCCAGGCGCCGGCGATCGCCTCGACGAGGTCGCCGGCGGCGTCCAGCGCGGCGATCGCCTCATCAAAGCGCTCCAGTCCGAACAGCGCCTGCGCGCGGTACAGGTGGATCAGCGGGTCTGTCTGGCCGGCCGCGATCGCGTCGGCGAACGCCCGTGCGGCCAGCTCCAGGCGCTGCCGCTCGAGCGCGATCAGCCCGCGCACGGTGTGGTACCTGACCAGGCCCACGCCTTCGGCGGCCGGATCGACCTGGGCCAGCGCCTGCTCGGCGCGTTCGTATTCACCGTCGCTGGCCAGTACCGAGGCCAGCTCGACGTAATCGACCTCGTCCTCGGCCTGCGCGAACGCGCACGGCGCCACGCACAAAGCGAGCACCAGCGCGGCGCGCAGCCACCCGTTCGCGTTGTCGTATGCCTTGATCATCGCTCTTTTCATGTCGTGCTCGCCGTCCGTGCTTCGATACCTCAGCACGAACGGCTTGCGCCCCTGCTCCCTGCTCCCTGCTCCCCGAGTCCCGAGTCCCGAGTCCCGAGTCCCGGGCCCCGAGTCCCGACTAACTCAAATCGAACCGCACCTTCTGCTTGGCCCACACCCGCACGTTCTCGCCCTTGTAGCTGGCCGGCTCGAACTTCCAGCCCTGCACGCCGGCAGCGGCGACCTCGTCGAACACGCCGGCCGGTTGCGACTCGATCACCTTGACCCGCTCGACGTTTCCGGTCGGGCTGATCAGCAGGCTCAGGACCACGTAGCCGGTCACGCCCTGTGCCTTGGCGCGCGCCGGGTAGCTCATCGGCGTCTGCACGATCGGCCGCGGCGGCTGGTCGACGGTGTCGTCGGTCATCACCACCTCCTCGCCGCCGCCGAGCAGCGAGCCGCCCAGGTCCAGCTCGGAGGCGTCGAATGCCGGCAGACCGAAGTCGAGTCCGGCCAGGCCGCTGTCCAGGCCCACCAGGGGCGTCGGCGCCTGCCGCTGCGGCCGCCGCTTGGGTGGCTCGCGCCGCTGCACCACGTCCTTGGGCTTGGGCCTTTCCTTCTTCACGACCTGGATCTGGGTAGCGGCATCGCCGCCGCCGGCGTCCGGCGCTTCGAACCCGCGGTTCATCGCCACCACCAGTGACAGCACGCAGAGCGTCCCCGCCGCTGCCGCCAGACCGCCGTAGACTCGGGCGCGCTCGCCTCGCATCAGCCTTCGCCGGCTTCGGCCACGGTGGCCACGCCGACGTCCGCGGCGCCGGCCCGGCGCGCCTGGTCGACCACCTCGACCAGGCGTCCGGACGGGACCTGCTCGTCGGTGACCACCAGCACCGACTTCTGCGTCATGCCCTTGAGCAGATCCCGCACGCGGCTCTGGATCGCCCACACGCGCACCGGTTCGCCGTCGAGGTAGACCTCGCCCTGGCGGTCGATGTACACGCGCACGGCCTTGGTCGAGGCCACGGTCGCACTGTGCGCGGCGGGCCGCTCGATCTCGACCTTCATGTCCTTGACGAACGTGGTCGAGACCATGAAGAAGATCAGCAGGATGAAGGTCATGTCGATCATCGGGGTCAGATCGACCGAGGCCTCGAGCTTTCTCGCGCTCTGGCGGCGGATCATGGGCGGTGCTCCTGCGGGCCGGTGAGGTCGGGCGAGGACACCAGGATGTCCTTGACCTGCGCCAGGTCATGGGCGATGCGCGCCTGGCGGCGGTCCAGCACCGCCTTGGCGATGACGCCGGGTACGGCCACCACCAGCCCCATCTGGGTAGTGAACAGCGCCGTGGCGATGCCCGAGGCGATGCCGCCCGATTGCGAGAACAAGGTCATGTCGCCGAGCGACTCGAAGGTCTCGATCATGCCGATCACGGTGCCCAGCAGGCCCAGCAGCGGCGCCACTGCGACCATCGCGGTGATGGTCGTGGCGTAGCGGCGGATGTCGCCCTCGAACTCGCCGAAGGCATCGTCGAGCCAGCGCCGCAGGTGCGGTTTGTGCTGCTCGGCCAGTGCGATGCCGCGCATGATCGCCACATCGACGATGCCCTCGGGCCGGCGTCCGCGGCCCTCGGCGCGGCGCCGGATCAGCACGCGGACGTTTTTCCCCGAACCGCGTTGCAGCAGCGCCCAGCGGCAGCCGACCGCGTACCACAGCACCAGCGTCACCACGACCAGGATCGGCATGATCACGCCGCCTGCGCCCAGGTAGTCCTGCAGCGCTGCGAACCAGGATTGCCGGTCACCGGACATCGTGTGCTCGTCCGTGTCCCACTCAAGCTGCCGCGCGCTGGAGACTTTCGGCGCGCACGTCCTGGGCGACGTTGACGACCTTGAGCGCGGCCTTCTCCATGTCCTCGCCGATGCCGGCGGCCCAGCCGTTGAGCAGGTTGCCGAACAGCAGCGCCGGGATCGCCACGATCAGGCCCAGTTCGGTGGTCACCAGCGCGGTGGCGATGCCGCCGGAGAGCAGCTTGGGATCGGAGGTGCCGAACTCGGTGATCACATCGAAGGTCTGGATCATGCCGGTCACCGTGCCCAGCAGGCCCAGCAGCGGGGCGACCGCGGCGATCACCATGATCGCGCTGCCGAAGCGGTTGAGCCGGGAGGATTCGTGCAGGATCGATTCGGAGACGATGTCCTCCAGGTGCTCGCGGTCGCGGTCGAGGTTTCTCAGCGCGGCCGTGACCACGCGCGCGGCCGAACCCTTACGCCGCTTGGCGGTGGCGATCGCCTCCTCGATGCGGCCGGCGCGCACCTGGGGCGTCACCGCGTCGGTGATGTCGCCGATGCTGGCGCCGGCGCGCTTGAGGAACACGGCGCGCAGCGCCGCCAATACCAGCGCAATGGCACCGAGTATCACGATCACCCAGCCGATCATGCCGCCCTTGGCGACCTCGCCCGTCACGGTCTTGCGCTCGGGGTCGGAAACGGCCGCGTTCGCATTCTCGAACACGAACGCGTGCAGAACCTCGGGCTGCCGGCCCCGCGCCAGGGCGTTCGCCGACTCGGCCGCTGCGGCCGGCCACAGGCGGAAGCGGCCGCCGCCGGCCGGGGCCAGCGCGCCGGCGTGCTCGCCCGATACACCGAAGGCGGCGATGTTGCCGAAGCGCACGATCGTACCCTGCACTTCGCTGCCGTCCGCCAGGTGGAAGCTGCCCGGCTGGCGGGTGATGCGGCCCAGTGAACCCAGGCGCGCGCCGGCCAGCGCGAACAGCCGGTCGAGCTTGTCGCCATCGGGCAGCGCGGCGAACTCTTCGCCTGCGAGTGCATCCTCGCCCAGGGACCCGAGTGTGGCGCCGGCCTGTTCGAAGGTCGCCGCCAGCAGGTCGCTGCGCTCGGCCGCGGCGATCTCGCGCTCGTGCATCTGCGCCAGCTCGTCGGCCAGCGCCTCGGCCGCGGCCTTCTCCTGGATCGCGCTCGTCTCGAGCCGGCCGATCTGCGATTCGAGCCGGGCACGCTGCGCCTGGAGCGCCTGCCGGGTCTGTGCCAGCTGCTGCTCGAGCTCGCGCTTCTGCGCTTCGAGCAGCGCGTATTCGCGCTTGTAGGCCTGTTCCAGCGACACCTGCGGCGCCGGACCCGGCGGGGGCGGTGACGGCGCCGCCGGCTCCTGCGCCCCGGCAACCAGCGGCATCCACAGCACGCCCGCAACCAGCAGCCCGCGTGCCCACTGCGTGTTCATCGTGCATCCCCTGCGGCGGCCAGCGGCAGCTCGAAGTAGCCCTGGCGGATCTGCTTGCGCAGCGAATCGAACACCGCCTCGACGCGCGCGCGGTCGCCGCCGTCGGTGAGCTGCTCGAAACGCCAGTCGCCGCCCGTGCCCACGGCCTGGCCGATGCGGCCGTCGCGGGTGCGGCAATACAGCACCATGTTGCCGAGCTTGGCGATCTCGGCCAGCACGCGCTCACCGTCCAGTTCGATGGTCTGGCTGTGCAGCCCGTTTTCGCGGGTCATGCGGAACTCGTCCTCGTAGAACGCCCACAGACGGTTGACCGCGCGCTCGGGCGACAGCGTGCCGTTGCGCAGCTGGGTCGTGAACTGGTCCAGGTCGGACACGCGCTCCTCGCGCTTGAACGGCAGTCCGGCTTCGACGTGCGTCCGCAGGGCGGCGGCGGCCGCCAGCAACTGCGGCACCAGTGCCTGGCCCGCGGTTCCGGCTTCGCCGAGCCCGTCCTGCGCGGCCTGCAGCTTTCCGGCGATCTCGCGCCCGGACAGCCGCTGGCGCTCGACACTGGCCTCCAGTTCGGCCTTGCGTGCGTTCAGGCCGGCCAGGCTTGCGCGTTGCTCCTCGCGCAGCAGGGTCAGCTCGGTGTTGAGCTGCTCAACCTCGCTGCGCAGCGAGATCAGGCGCAGGGCCAGCTCGTCGGCCGGCTCGGCGGCGGCCGGACCGGCGCTCGCCGCCAGGGCCAGCGCCAGCAGCCACGGCGGGGGGCGGCTCGTGAAGGGGGTCGTCATGCGGTGTTCCGTCGGGCGAGGCGGGCGTGTGCGGACGCTCGGCCCGCTGCTGCAAGCAGGATATGACCGGGGAGTTGCAGATTTATGACCTGACCGGTCCCGCCCCGGCGCTTCCAGTACAATCCGCGGTTTTCCGCATCACCGTGACTTTGTGAAAGACCATCTGCGCGAACTGGTGGCGCAGGCGCTGCTGGACCTGCGCCGCGCCGGCCGCCTTCCGACCGGGTCCGAACCGGACTTCGTGATCGAGCGCGCGCGTGCGCGCGGGCACGGCGACTATGCGACCAACGTCGCGCTGCTGCTGGCCAAGGCGGCCGGCGTGCCGCCGCGGGAACTGGCCGAGGCCATCGTCGCCAACCTGCCGCGCTCGCAGAACGTCGCCAGGGTCCAGGTCGCCGGACCCGGCTTCATCAACTTCCACCTCAACCAGGCCTGCCGCCTCGGCGTGATCCGGCGCGTCGCCGAGCAGGGCGAGCGCTACGGCTTCGCGCCCGGGGAATCGCGCGAGTCGGTCACGGTGGAGTTCGTCTCGGCCAACCCGACCGGCCCGCTGCACGTGGGCCACGGCCGCGGCGCCGCCTACGGCGCGAGCCTGGCCAACCTGCTGGAGGCCGACGGCCACAAGGTCCAGCGCGAGTACTACGTCAACGATGCGGGGCGGCAGATGGACATCCTGGCCGCCAGCGTGTGGCTGCGCTACCTGGAGCTGGGCGGCGTCTCGGTGCGCTTCCCCGACAACGGCTACCGCGGCGAGTACGTGTACGAGATCGCACGCGCGCTGCGCGCCGAGCAGGGCGACCGCCTGCGCCGCAGCGCCAACGAGGTCATCGCCGACCTGCCGGCCGACGCCGCCCAGGGCGGCGACAAGGAAGTGCACATCGACGCGGTGATCGGCCGTACCAAGTCGCTGCTGGGCGAGGAGTACGCCCGCGTGTTCGGAGCCGGCCTGGATGCCATACTCGCCGACATCCGCGACGACCTGGGCGAGTTCGGCGTGCACTTCGACACCTGGTTTTCGGAGGCCTCGCTGACCCGCGAGGGCTTCGTGGACCGCGCCATCGAGCGCCTGGACCAGGCCGGCCACCTGTACGAGGCCGACGGCGCACGCTGGTTCCGCGCCACCGCCTTCGGCGACGAGAAGGACCGCGTGGTCGTGCGCGAGAACGGCCAGCGCACCTACTTCGCCTCCGACCTGGGCTACCTGCTGAGCAAGTTCGAACGCGGCTTCGAGCGCGCCATCTACGTGTTCGGAGCCGATCACCACGGTTACGTGGCGCGGCTGAAGGCCGCCGCCCAGGGGCTGGGCCTGGATCCGGGTCACATCGAGATCCTGCTGGTGCAGTTCGCGGTGCTGTTCGAGGGCGGGGAGAAGGTGCAGATGTCGACCCGCTCGGGTCAGTTCGTGACGCTGCGGCAGCTGCGCGAGGACGTGGGCACCGACGCGGCACGCTTTTTCTACGTGATGCGCGGCAACGATCAGCACCTGGACTTCGATCTGGATCTGGCGCGCAAGCACTCCAACGACAATCCCGTGTACTACGTGCAGTACGCACATGCGCGTATCTGTTCGCTGCAGCGGCAGCTCACCGAGAAGCGCCTGGGCTTCAATCGCAGCGCCGCGGACGCGGCGCGCGTGCGGCTGACCGAGCCGCACGAGGAAGCGCTGCTGAACGAGCTGCTGCGCTTTCCCGAGGTGGTGGAGGCCGCCGCCGGGAACCGCGCGCCGCAGCTGGTGGCCACCTGCCTGCGCGAGCTGGCTGCGGCCTTCCACACCTATTACAACGCGCACCCGATCCTGGTCGAGGACGACGAGCTCCGCAACGCGCGGCTGGGCCTGTGCCTGGCCACGCGTCAGGTCCTGGCCAACGGGCTGCGTCTGCTGGGCGTGTCCGCCCCGGAGAGCATGTGATGGCGCGCAGGAAGCAGGCCCGGCGCAGCGGTGCCAGGGCCGGAGTGCCCGCCTGGATCTGGCTGCTGGCCGGTGTGGTGCTGGGGCTTGCGCTGTCGGCCTTCGTGCTGATGCGCGAGGGCCTGGACGGCAGCCGCGGCCCGCAACCGGAGACCACGGCGCCGGCACCCAAGGCCGGGGAGGAACCGGTCGCGCAGCGCAGCGAACCGGCGCCGCCGAAGAAGCCGCGCTACGACTTCTACACCTTGCTGCCGGAGAAGGAAGTGGTCATTCCCGACGCCGAGCTGGCGCAGCAGGCACGCGCCGGACAGCCGGCAACGCCGGCGCGCGACGAGCGTTACCTGCTGCAGGCCGGCGCCTTCCGCGAGGCGCGCGACGCCGAGGCGGCCAAGGCGCAGCTGGCGCTGCTGGGTATGGTTGCGCGCGTGCAGAGCGCCACCATCGAGGGCGTCACCTGGCACCGCGTGCGGCTGGGCCCGTACGCGGACCTGCGCGAACTGGAGTCGGCCAAGCGCCAGCTCTCCGATCGCGGCGTCGACGCGATCGCGATCAAGGCGCCGCAGCAGGACTGAGGCGTTTCACTCGACGCAGCGTCGCGCAGATCCGGCTTCCGGAACGGCCTTGCGCCGCCATGCTCGATCGCACTTCGGCGTTCGCGCCGGCCCCATGGCGGGCCGTGCGCCGCCATGCCGGGATGGCGCTTCGGCGCTGTCCTCGCGCCCTCCGCTTCGCTGCGGGTTCGCGTCGGGCGGACGGGGTTTTCGACGCGACATCCTGTCGCGGCGAAAAC
>DASRZM010000119.1:0-68660 GCA_035686365.1 Lysobacteraceae bacterium
GCGTACACGGCATCGGTGGCGTCTTCTTCAAGTCGAGGGATCCGGCTGCGCTGGCGCAGTGGTACCGCGACAAGCTCGGCTTCGATGTGCAGGAGTGGGGCGGCGCCGCCTTCGTGTGGGACCGCGTCGACACCGGCGAGCGTGCCTACACCGTTTGGGGCCCGTTCCGCGACGATACCGAGTACTTCCAGCCCAGCGACCGCCCGTACATGGTCAACCTGCGCGTGGACGACCTGGACGCGATGCTCGCCGCCCTGCGGGCCGACGGCGTACAGGTGCTGGACCGCCGCGAAGACACCGAGAACGGCCGCTTCGGCTACGCGCTGGATCCGGACGGGACCTTGCTGGAGCTGTGGCAGCCCGCTGCGGAGGACCCCTCGCTGGACGACAGCGACGCGGCCGGCGCCTGATGAAGCTGTTGGCGTTCGAGACCGCGACCGAAGCCTGTTCGGTCGCGCTGTGGGTCGATGGCGAGGTGCACGAGCGCTACGGGCTCGCGCCCAGGCGCCACGCCGAACTCGCTCTGCCGTGGGCCGATGTGCTGCTGGCCGGCGCTGGCCTGGATCGCCGTGACCTGGACGCGGTGGCCTGCGGACGCGGACCCGGCGCGTTCACCGGCGTGCGCCTGGCTGTGGCGCTCACCCAGGGCATTGCGCTGGGACTTTCGCTTCCGGCAGTGGGTGTCTCCACGCTGGCGGCGCTCGCGCTGGATGCCGGGGCCGCCGAGGGCGAGCACGTGCTGGCGGCGATCGATGCGCGCATGGGCGAGGTCTACGCGGCCGAGTTCGTGCGGACCGCCGATGGCGTGGAGGCGATCGGCGAGGAACGGCTGGCGGCGCCGGCCGCGCTGGAGCTGCCGCGCCCGCAGCGCCTGCACGGGGTCGGCAGCGGCTTTGCAACTGCCGGCGGTGTACTGCTCTCGCGCCTGGACGGGGCGCTGGTTTCAGTCGATGCAGCGGCGCTCCCGCGTGCGAGCGCCGTGGCCCGGCTGGCGGCACGGATCCATGAAGCCGGAGGCGGCGTCGATCCGGCCCGGCTGGAGCCGGCCTACCTGCGCGACAAGGTCGCCTTCACGCTGGCCGAGCGTGACCGCATCCGATAGGGAACCTCTGAACTGGTTCGGAGGTTCGCGCGCCATGGATGGCGCGCTCGCGGATCAAGCACGCAAGTGCTTGATCCGGCGGAGCCGGGTCCGGACATGTGCCGGACTCGGCGAGTCTGATCAAGTCCAGGATGGACTTGATCAGACCTTCCATAGTCACGGCTCACTGCCCCAGATCTGCTCCAGCCGCTGGTCGCGGGCGCAGTTCCATCGGTAGTAGCGGTATCGCACCGGGTTCTTCAGGTAGTAATCCTGGTGGTAGTCCTCGGCCGGATGGAAGGTCGATGCCGACTCGATCGTGGTGGCGATCGGCTTGCCGAAGCGTTCCTGCAGTGTCTGCCTGGACGCTTCGGCGAGCTCGCGCTCGTGCGACCCGTCCACGAAGATCGCGCTGCGGTACTGCGAGCCCACGTCGCAGAACTGGCGGTCGACCGCGAACGGATCGACGTTGCGCCAGAACACTTCCAGCAGCGTGGCGTAATCCACTTTGTCCGGATCGTAGGTGATCTGCACCGCCTCTGCGTGGCCGGTGCCGCCGGCCGAAACCTCGCGGTAGGTCGGGTCGGGCGTCGTGCCGCCGATATAGCCCGAGACCGTGGACACCACGCCCGGCAGTTTGTCGAACGGCGGTTCCATGCACCAGAAGCAGCCGCCGGCAAAGGTCGCCACCGCCAGGCCGGTAGCGACTTCCACCCGTTGCGACTGCGGTGCCGTGTCCTGTGCCGTGCGGGCCAGGGCGGGGGCAAGCAGCAGCAAAGCCAGCGCCGATGCCAGCCGGGCGCCGCTCACGTGCGCAACTCCGGCAGGGGCTGGCCGGCCGGGACGAACCGCAGGGCCAGGCCGTTGTTGCACCAGCGCTCGCCGCGCGGCGGCGGGCCGTCGTCGAACACGTGGCCCTGGTGGCCGCCGCAGCGCGCGCAGTGGTATTCGGTGCGGGGCCACACCAGCCTGAAATCGGTCCGCGTACCGATGTGGCCCTGGATCGGCCGGGTGAAGCTCGGCCAGCCGGTGCCGCTGTCGTACTTGTGCCGCGATTCGAACATCGGCAGGAAGCAGGCCGCACACACGTAGGTGCCTTCGCGTTTCTCCCCGTTCAGCGGGCTGCTGCCGGGCGGCTCGGTGTCCTCCTCGAACAGGATCCGGTAGCGCGCCGGCTCGAGCAGTTCGCGCCACTGGTCGCTGGACCTGTCGAGGCGCTCGACGCCGCCGATCGCGACCTCCACGCGATCGTCGCAGGAAGCGGCCAGCGGCAGCAGGCCCAGGATCGAAAGGCCCTCCAGGAATCGTCGTCGCTGCATTGGACCTCCGGCGGTCGGGTCTCCCATTGGACATCCATCGGCGTGAACCGTTCCAGCACCGGTACGCTCGCCTGGTCGCGACTCCGGGTCGTTTCGACCGGGAATGGACCGCAAAGGGCCCGGCGGCGGGCCGGTCCGACCGGCCTCAGTGCAGCAGCAGCAGCGTTCCCAGTCCTAGGAAGGCGAAGAAGCCGATCGCGTCGGTGGTGACCGTGACCACGATGCTGCCGGCGATCGCCGGGTCGATGTTCATGCGCTTGAGCACGAGCGGAATGGCCACGCCGGCCAGGGCGGCGCACACCAGCGTGATCACCATGGCCGCGGCGATGGCCACGGCGATCATCGCGCTGCGGAACCAGGCGAAGGCCACCACGCCGACCACCAGCGCCCAGATCAGGCCGTTGAGCACGCCCACGGTGAGTTCCTTCACCAGCAGCGGCCGTGCATTGTCGCGGCCGAGCTGGCCCAGGGCGATGCCGCGCACCGTGAGCGTCATGGCCTGCAGGCCCGCATTGCCGCCCATGCTGGCCACGATCGGCATCAGCACCGCCAGCGCCACCACCGCCTCGAGGGTCGCCTCGAACTGGCCGATGATCGAGGCCACCACGAATGCCGAGACCAGGTTGACCCCCAGCCACAGTGAGCGCCGGCGCACGGCGCGCGTGGCCGGCGCGAACAGGTCCTCGTCCTCGTCCAGGCCGGCGGCGCCCAGCACCTGGTGCTCGGCCTGCTCGCGGATGATGTCGACCACATCGTCGACGGTGATGCGCCCCAGCAGGATGTTGCTGTCGTCGACCACCGGGGCGCTGACCCAGTCGTAGTCCTCGAAGCGGCTGGCCACGTCGCTGGCCATGGTGGCGACGTGGATCGCCGGCTGCTCGCCCTGGATGAGTTCGTTGATCGGCGTGGACGGCTCGGCCGTGATCAGGCTCGCCAGCGGCAGCCGGCCCAGGTACTGGTGGCGCCGCGAGACCACGTAGATGTGATCGGTGTTCTCGGGCAGTTCGCCGCGCAGGCGCAGGTAGCGCAGGACCACGTCCACGGTGACGTCCGAACGCACCGTGATCACTTCCGGGTTCATCAGGCGCCCGGCGGTGTCCTCCGGGTAGGACAGCGCCTGCTCGAGCCGCTCGCGGTTCTCGCGGTCCATCGAGCGCAGCACTTCCTCGATGACCTGGTCGGGCAGGTCGTCGACCAGTTCGGCGAGGTCGTCGATGTCCAGACTCTCGGCCGCGGCGACGATCTCTTCGGGGTCCATGCCGGCCAGCAGGCCCTCGCGGACCTCCTCGCCGACGTGCACGAGTACCTCGCCGTCGTCCTCCGGATCGACCAGGCCCCAGACGATCTCGCGCTTGGCCGGGGGCAGCGACTCGAGCAGGTGGCCGATCTCCGCAGGCGAGAGCGTGTTGACCAGCCGCCGTACCGGGCCCAGGCGGCCGGCTTCCAGCGCCTCGCTGAGCAGCGAGAGCTGGCGCGCGGTCTTGTCCTGGCGGCGGCGCTCGGTCATTGCGGGCTCCGGTTCGTCGCGGAGTTCATCGGCGGCGTTGGCCGCGGGCCTGCCTCAGCGCGGGCGCCGTCGGGCCGCCAGCCGCCGGGCGAACCAGCCCATGCGTCCGACCGGACCTTGCTGCAGCGCCGCCTTGGCACCTTCCAGTTCGGTGGTGAGGCTGGAGATGTCGCGATACAGTCGTTGCAGGTGCATGTCCCGGCGCGTGAGCAGCACGCGCAGCTCCTGCACGTCGGCCTCGCCCAGCGTGAAGCCGGGCGCGAAGCGTGCCGGCAGCGGACGGTCGACGTAGATCGTGGAGTGGGTATCGGCCAGTTCCCCGGCTGGCCGGGTGCGCGTGTAGAAGTACAGCGCCACCGATTTGCGGGTGAGCTGCCGGCGCTCGGCGGGCAGGTCGATCGGTGGAAAGCCATGCCAGCTCCACTCGGTGGTTTCGAAGATCACGCAGCGGTTGAAAAGCGGCGCGATCGTCGTGACCGCGTCGTGCTCGCTGCGCGGATCGCTGTGCAGCTGCAGCGACCCGCCCCAGTGATCCTGCCACTCGTGGTTGAGGTACACGATCAGGTTCAGCCGGCGATGGCTGCCGTCGATCGGGTGGCGATTGAAGTCGACGTGGGCATCCAGATCCTGGCCGTGCCGGTTCTCGTGGGTACCCCCGCCGAAGTAATGCGGGTCGTACTGCAGATCCGGGATGCCGGTGACGCGGCCGACCAGATCGAGAAAGTCGCGCTTCTGGATGGCGTCGTCGAGCAGCGCATAGGCCGGGCCGATCTCGCGCACGCGCTCCACGGTGGACTTGTTGCCCAGCTCGCCGGCCTCGTTTCGGGCATTTCCCGCTTCGAAAGGCGGGAACTCGGCCAGCAGGCGCTCGGCGTAGTCCGGCCGCAGAAAGCCGTCGATCACCACATGGCGGAACGGCTGTGCGTGCTGGAATTGCGCGCTCAAGGCGTCGGCATTCTGGCGCACAGGGTCGGCGACGATTGCGGCGGACATCGTGTTCTGTTCCCGGGACGGCGCGCCTATGCTGCCTGAGCGGCGCGGCGAAAAGAACACCCGTCGCCGCGGGCGCAGTCGCTGGGGGCTCCGGGGAGCTTCGAGCAGGGGTCGATGCGGGGATCGCCGGCAACGCCGGCTCCTACAGGGCGACGACGATACGAGACGGAAGCGCGAGGACCGCGGGGCGGGCTACGGAGCGAAGCCGGCGTCGATGCGATGGCGCGGTGAGTCGATCGCGGCCATGGGCCGCTCCCACACTTCATCGTCGGTGCGACACCGCGAGTCGATCGCGGCCATGGGCCGCTCCCACATTGCATCGTCGGTGCGCGCGCCGGGGCCTCATTCCGGCGCCTCGAGCCGCTGCAGCGCCCGCTCGATGCCGGCGCGGTCGGCAGCCCGCAGCAGGGCGGGCGCTTGCCGGCGCAGTGCATGCAGGTCGGCGTCGCGCACCACCCGCCGCACCTGCAGCAGGCTGCCGGGGTGCAGGCTGAACCGGGTCAGCCCCAGAGCCAGCAGCAGGCGCGTGTAGCGCTCGTCGCCGGCCACCTCCCCGCATACCAGCACCGGTGTGCGCGTACGCCGGCCCAGGGCGAAGATCTCGTGCAGCAGGCGCAGCACGGCCGGATGCAGGGGCGAATAGATCGAGCCCAGCTGGTCGTTGTTGCGGTCCGCGGCGAGCAGGTACTGCACCAGGTCGTTGGTGCCGATCGAAACGAAATCGACGTGGCGGATCATGCCGGCGAGCGCCAATGCCGCCGCCGGCACCTCGATCATGGCGCCCAGCTCGACCTGCTCGGCGATCTCGTGGCCCTCGTCGCGAAGGTCGCGCGTGCACTCGAGCAGGAGTTCGCGTACCGCCAGCACCTCCTCGCGACAGCTGACCATCGGCAGCAGGATCCGCAGCGGGCCGTAGCCGGAGGCGCGCAGGATCGCGCGCAACTGGGTGCGGAACAGCCCGTGCTCGCGCAGCGACAGGCGGATGCCGCGCACGCCCAGGGCCGGGTTGGGCTCCGCGCCGAGCGCCAGGCCGCAGGAATCGGCCTTGTCGGCGCCCAGGTCCAGCGTGCGGATGGTGACCGGACGTCCACCCATTCCCAGGACGACGTCGCGGTAGGCGAAGAACTGTTCCTCTTCGGTGGGCAGCTCGTTGCGTTGCAGGAACAGGAATTCGGTCCGGTACAGCCCGATCCCGGCCGCTCCCAGTTCCAGTGCCTGCGAGACGTCCTGCCGGGATTCGGCGTTGGCGTACAGCGCGATGTCGACCTCGTCGCGCGTGCGCGTGGCCTTGCGCTTGAGCCGCGCGAGCTGGCGCTGCTCGCGCTCGTTCTCGCGCTGCAGCTGCCGGAACCGCCGCAGATCCTGGGCGTTGGGTTCGACGATGACCTGACCGCTGCCGGCGTCGACCATGATCGCGTCGCCGTCGTTGACGTGGCTCAGCGCCTCGTGGGCGCCGACCACCAGGGGCAGGTGCAGGCTGCGGGCCAGGATCGCGCTGTGCGAGAGCGCACTGCCCTGTGCCGTGACGATCGCGACGATCCCGCGTTCGGTCAGCTGCGCGAGTTCCGAGGGCGCGATGGTATCGGTCACGAGCACCTCGCCGGCCAGTCCCCCGGGCGCGTCGACGCAGTCGCCGCCCCGATGCAGCGCCGCGTGCACCCGGCCCACGACGTGGTCCAGATCCTCGCGCCGCGAGCGCATGTACGGGTCGTCGATCGAATCGAATACGGCGGCGAGCCGGTCGCGCTGCAGCTTGAGCGCGTAGTCGGCGCTGTAGTGGCCGGTGCGGATCAGCTGGTCCAGACCGGACAGCAGTTCCGGATCCTCGAGCAGCAGCGCGTGGAGGTCGAGGAACTCGCCCAGCTCCAGCGCGATCGCACCGCGGATGCGCTCGCGCACCGCGATCAGTTCCCTGCGTGCCTCCGACAGTGCCTCGTGCAGCCGTTCCAGCTCGGCTTCGACGCGCCCCGGTTCAATGCGCTCCTCGGCGATGTCCAGAGCCTGCGGCTGGACGATGCAGGCCCGCCCCAGGGCCAGTCCCCGGGTCGCACCGATGCCGGAGAACGCACGGCGCATCTATGCGTCCTCGTCGAAACGGCTTTCGAACAGGTCCAGGACAGCCTGCATCGCCTCCTCCTCATCGACGCCGGACAGCCGCAGGGTCACGGTGCTGCCCTTGGGCGCCGCCAGCAGCATCACGCCCATGATGCTCTTGGCGTTGACCTCGCGCCCGGCGCGCGCCAGAACCGCCGCGCTCTGGAACCGCGCCAGCGTCTGCACCAGCCGGGCGGCGGCGCGCGCATGCAGTCCGAGGCGGTTGCCGACCACGATCTGGCGCTCAAGCATGGTCGATGACGACACCCGACCGTGCGCCGGAGGCGGCAATCTCGACCAGCTCCTCCAGCGGGCGTTCGGCGTAGTTGAGCACGCGCAGCAGCATCGGCAGGCTGAGGCCGGAGACCCGCCGCACCGGCGTACCCAGGTGGGCGAGCCGGCTGGCCAGGTTGCTGGGTGAGGCCCCGTACAGGTCGCTCAGGATCAGCACGCCATCGCCGCCGTCGGCGCGCCGCAGCGCTCCGCTGCCCTCGGCCAGCAGCGAGGGCAGGTCCGCATCGAAGGGCACCTGCATGCATTCCACCGCCAGCGGCAGGTGCCCGAGCATGCGCTGGGCCAGCCGCACCAAGTCCGGGCCCAGGCCCTCGTGGGTGACCAGGAGGATTCCGACACTCATTCGGGGATAGTAACCGGGACTCGGGACTCGGGACTCGGGACTGGCGTCGGGAACCCGCGGCCTAGGAGTGCTCCACGCCGGTGGACCACGGGTTCTGAATCTCAGTCCAAGGATCCGGATCCACCCCAGGCGCCGGGACTGCGGCGCGCTTTCGAGTCCCGGGCCCCGGCGTTACTCGAGCTCCCGGTGAAACGTGACCACCTGCTCGTAGCCCGCGTTGCGGCAGTGTTCGGCGAGGCGTTCGGCCAGGTAGACCGAGCGATGGCGGCCGCCGGTGCAGCCGAAGGCGATCGTCAGGTAGCTGCGGGTCTCGGATTCGAAGCGCGGCAGCCAGGCATCGAGGAAGGCGGCGACCGCGCCGGCGAACTCCTCGACCACGCCGTGGCGGGCGAAATACTCGCGCACTGCCGCGTCGCGACCCGAAAGCGGGCGCAGTGTGGGTTCCCAGTGCGGATTGGGCAGGCAGCGCGCGTCGAACACATAGTCGGCGTCGGCGGGGACGCCACGCCGGTAGGCGAAGGATTCGAACAGCAGCGACAGGCCCGGTTCGGCGCCGATCGCCAGTTCCGTGACCACCAGCCGCCGCAGCTGGTGGACGTTGAGGTCGCTGGTGTCGATGGTCCGGTCGGCGATCGCCTGCAGTGGCGCCACGATGCCGCGCTCGGCAGCGATGGCTTCGGCCAGCGGGGCGCCCTCGTGACTCAGCGGATGACGCCGCCGGGTTTCGCTGTAACGCTTGATCAGCACCTCGTCGCGGGTATCCAGGAACACCAGTGTGTAATCCAGGCCCAGGTCGCCCACCGCCGCCAGCGCCTGCGGCAGGTCGACCAGGTCCTCGACGGGATTGCGCACGTCGATGCCCACCGCCAGCCGCGGACGCACCAGTGTGCCGGCGCGAATGGTCCGCACCAGCTCGGGCAGCATCTCCGCGGGCAGGTTGTCGACGCAGTAGTAATCCAGGTCCTCGAGCGTACGCAGCACCACGCTCTTGCCCGAGCCGGACAGTCCGCTGACCACGATCAGCGGGAACACGTGGCCCGGCTGCACCGCGCTCATCGTCCGCTCACCACGGCGGCAGCCTGCGCATCTGGTGCGCCTGGCGGTCGATGAAGGTCTGTGCCGGATCGATCCCCTTGGACTTGAGGATGTGCGAGCGCACGGCAGCCTCCAGCAGCACGGCAAGGTTGCGGCCCGGCGCCACCGGCAGCGTGATCATCGGCACCTCCAGGTCCAGCACCTTGCGGTGGCCCACGTCGCCGTAGAGCCGGTCGATGCCGCCCGGGTCGGCCATGGGATCGGCCGGCTGCAGGTGCACGATCAGGCGCAGGTACTTGTTCCGCTTCACGGCGGTGTCGCCGAACATGGCGCGGATGTCCAGGATGCCCAGGCCGCGGACCTCGAGCATGTCCTGCAGCATCTCCGGGCAGGTGCCGTCGAGCACGTCCGGGGCGATCTGGGTGAAGTCCGGCGCATCGTCGGCGACCAGGCGGTGGCCCCGGGTGATCAGCTCCAGCGCCAGCTCGCTCTTGCCCGAGCCGGCCTCGCCGGTGATCAGCACGCCGATGGAATACACCTCCATGAACACGCCATGCAGGGTCTCGCGCAGCGCCAGCAGCCGTGCCAGGTGGTACTGCATGTAGGTCAGCAGCTCGTGGCCACGCCGGTCCGAGACCCACAGTGGCGTGCCGGACTCCTCGACCGCGTCGCGCAGGTCCGGCGGGCAGGGCTGGTTCCTGGTGATGATCAGCGCCAGTGGCCGCTGCGCGGTGATCTTTGCCAGTGTTTCCCAGCGCTGGCGCGGATCCAGGCCGTCCAGGTACTTCAGCTCCTCGGTGCCCAGGATCTGTACCTTGTTCGGGTAGATCGTGTTCAGGTAGCCGGCAAGCGAGGGACGCCGCGCCAGGTGATCGCCAGGCTCGAGCATGCGCTCGGCGCCGCGCTGCCCGGCCAGCCAGCGCAGGCCCAGTCGCTGGGACAGCTGGTCGAACAGGCTGCGTGCGGAAACCCGCACGCCCGTCTCGGCGTCTGCCTCGGGTGTTCGGACCGGCGTGCTGTCCACGGACACCGGCGCTCTCAGGCGGCGGCGTGCGCGAGCTGCCAGTCCGACAGCAGCTGCAGCAGGGCCCCGGCGTCCGGCGCCTCGCGCAGGCGCCTGCAGAAGCTCTCGTCGCTGAACATCTCCGCCAGCTGCGAGAGCAGGGCCAGATGCTGGTTGCTGAAGTGCTCCGGCACCGCCAGGGCGAACAGCAGGTCGACCGGACCGCCGTCGCTGGCGCCGAAATCCAGCGGTTCGGACAGGCGCACGAAGGCGCCCACGGCCGAGGGCAGGGCGGCCATGCGCCCGTGCGGGATCGCCACGCCATGGCCCAGCGCGGTGGAACCGAGCTTCTCGCGCGCACACAGGCTGTCGAAGATCCTGCGCTCGAACTCGGCGCCCTGGCCGTCGGCCAGCAGCCCTGCCAGCGTCTCCAGCAAACGCTTCTTGCTCGAGACGTTGACCTCGACCCGCACCCGCGAGGGTGCCAGCAGATCTATCAGCAACATGACCGGATTCCCCTGTCGTTTCCGATCCGTGCGGCCGGTCAGCCGAAATTGGCGGCGCGTACGGCCGCGGCGCCGCGATGGTGGTCCTTGAGCTTCTCCTTGTGCTTGACCACCTGGCGATCGAGCTTGTCGGACATCAGGTCGATCGACGCATACATGTCCGTGGCGATGGCATCGGCGTAGAGCGTGCGCTGCGATGCCAGCACGCTCGCCTCGGCCTTGTGCTCGAGCTTCTCCACCGTGAGGATCACGTGCACATCGATCAGGTTCTCGAAGCGGCGCTGGATCCGCTCCAGCTTGGAGCGCACGTATTCGCGCAGCGCCGGGGTGACATCGACCTGATGGCCTGTGATTTCGATCCGCATGGCTGACCTCCTTGCCGTTGCGATCGTGGAGATGCGGGCCGGCGCGGGGCCGGTCCGGGGTGGGAACGTGGACAGCCGGTCGGGCGACCGACCGCTGCGAGCGGGCCGGGGCGGTGGGATCATCGGAGTTCAGCCGAGCCGCTGCCGCTCGTTGGAAGAAGGGATATTCATCGCTTCGCGGTATTTTGCCACGGTTCGGCGGGCCACGGTGACGCCTTCGCCGCGCAGTTCAGCCGCCAGTCGCGCGTCCGACAGCGGCCGTCGGGGATCCTCACGCTCGACCAGGCGCCGGATCATGGCCTGGATGGCGGTGCTCGAGGCCGTCCCGCCATCGGTGGTGGACAGGCTCGAGGAGAAGAAGTGCTTGAATTCGAAGGTGCCGCGCGGTGTGTGAAGATATTTACGCGTCGTCACGCGTGAAATCGTGGATTCATGCAGCGCCAGCTCCTCGGCGATCTCGCGCAAGGTCAGCGGCCGCATCGCCTCGGGGCCGTGCTCGAGGAACCCGGTCTGGTGGCGGACGATCGCGTGGGCCACGCGCAGCAGCGTATCGGCCCGCGTCTCCAGGCTCTTGATCAGCCAGCGCGCCTCCTGCAGCTGACCGCGCAGGTAGGCTGCATCGCCCTTGGCGGCGGCGCCGATCAGCGATTCGTAATGGCGGTTGATCGCCAGTTTCGGGCGGCCCGACTGCGCCAGGCGCACCCGCCAGATCCCGCGCTCGCGTTCCACGTAGGCGTCCGGCGCCACATACTCGACCGGGCCACTGGCGATCCGGTCGCCGGGCTTGGGGTCGAGCGAGCGCAACAGGTCCACGGCCTCGCGCATCTGTGCGCGCTCCACGCCCAGCTCGTGCGCCAGCCGGTCCAGCCCGGACCGCGCCAGCTCCTCCAGGTGCGACTTCGCCACGGCCTGCGCCAGCTCCAGGCCCGGCGTGTCCCCGGGCAGCATCGAAAGCTGCACGAGCAGGCATTCGCTCAGGTCGCGGGCGCCGACGCCCAGCGGGTCGAAGCGCTGGATGCGGTGCAGGACCGCTTCGATCTCGTCGCTGCCGCACTCCACTTCGGCCGCCAGCCACTGGCCGATCGCCTCCACGTCCTCGCGCAGGTAGCCGTCGTCGCCGATCGACTCGATCAGGGTAACGGCGATCGCATGATCGCGCGGCGACAGCGTGGTCAGGTTCAGCTGCCACATCAGGTGGTCGTGCAGGTTCTCCGGCTCGGCGGCACTGACGCCGCCCTCGAACTCGTCCTCGGACGTGCCGCCGGCGCGGCTGTAGTGCTCGTCCCAGACCGGTTCGTAGTCGAGCGGTGCGTCCTCGACCATCTCGACCTGGGGCTCGGGCTCGCGATCGGGGCGCTCCCCGGGTTCGGTGTCCTCGCCGTTGCCCTGCGCGTCCTCGGCGCGATCCAGCAGCGGATTGGACTCCAGCGCCAGGTTGATCTCGGTCTCCAGTTCGACCGCCGAGAGCTGCAGCAGGCGGATTGCCTGACGCAGCTGCGGCGTCAGCGTGAGCTGTTGGCCGAGTCTGAGCTGGAGCGCAGGTTTCACTTCGATCCGGTGGGTCGGTGGGCGGGCTTGCCGGGACATCGCCCGCGCGGGGCCGCGGCCCGTACGGCAGAGCTTACAGCCGGAAGCTCTCGCCCAGGTAGACGCGCCGCACCTCCGGATTCGAAAGCACGGCCTCCGGGCTGCCCTGGGTGAGCACGCGGCCCTCGTTGAGGATGTAGGCGCGATCGCAGATGCCCAGCGTCTCGCGCACGTTGTGGTCGGTGATCAGCACGCCGATGCCCTTCATCTTCAGGTGCTTGACGATCCGCTGGATCTCCCCGACCGAGATCGGATCCACGCCGGCGAACGGTTCGTCGAGCAGCATCAGGCGCGGGCGCGTCGCCAGCGCGCGCGCGATCTCCACGCGCCGCCGCTCGCCGCCCGAAAGGCTGGCCCCGGCCTGGTCGGCGACGTGGGCAACCTGCAGTTCCTCGAGCAGCTCCACCAGTTCGCGTTCGCGCGCATCGCGGTCCAGGTCGGTGCGCAGCTCCAGGAACGCGCGCACGTTGTCGGCGACCGAGAGCCTGCGGAACACCGAAGGCTCCTGTGGCAGGTAACCCACGCCCAGCCGTGCCCTGGCGTGCATGGGCAGGCGCGTGATGTCGCGGCCGTCGAGCCGGATCTCGCCGGCGTCGGCGGCGATCAGGCCCACGATCATGTAGAAGCACGTGGTCTTGCCGGCGCCGTTGGGGCCCAGCAGCCCGACCACCTCGCCGGCGTCCAGCGACAGGCCGAAGTCGCGGACGACCTCGCGCGCCCGGTAGCGCTTGCGGAGCGCGCGCGCGACGAGCATCAGCGCGCTTCGGACGCCGCGCCGTTCGCCTTCGGCTCGATGCGCATGCGGACGCGGCCGCCTTCGCCGCCTGCGCGCAACTGGCCCGAGGTCAGGTCGTAGACGATGCGCTCGCCGCTGAGACGGCCCTGCGGCTCGGAGACCTCGACCGCGCCGGTCAGCACCAGCGAATCGCCGGCCAGGTCGTACTCGATACGGCGCGCCCGTGCCCGGGTCAGGCCGCCCTCGTCCTTTTCCTGCTGCAGCGTCGCCGGGGTGCCCTCGAGCACGGCCTTGGCGACGGCACCGTTGCGGCGCGTGACCACGGCGCGGTCGGCCTCGATCAGCAGCGTGCCCTGGGTGATGCGCACGTTGTCGGTCAGGGTCGCGGTGCCGTCGGCCGAGAGCGTGGCATCGGCGTGGTCGGCCTCGATCTCCATGGGCTGGTTGCGGTCGCTGGTACGGGACGCGGCGGGGCCGGCGGCAAGGCTCGCGGCCAGCAGCGCGGCAAGCAGGGCGGTCGCCCGGGGTTCAGCGTAGCGTGCGGTCATAGCGGGCGCGTACCTCCGAGAGCAGTTCGATGCGGCGTGCGTCGAAGTCGGCACGCAGGCCGAGGCCGCGCAGTATAGAACCCGGTGCCGTCACGGTCACCGATTGCCCGGTTTCGGCACGGCGTTCGCGCGGAAACACGCTCAGTTCGGAGGTCGTGAGTTCGATGCGCCCGCCCTTTTTCCCGCGCCCTTCCACGCGCACGTCCCGGAGCAGCCGGATCTCGTCGCCCTCGGCCGAAACCCACGCGCGGTCCGATCGCGCCTGCCAGGGGGAACCGTCGGGGTCCGGGAACACGAATCGGGGCGACTGGACGTCGAGCGTGCCCAGGTAGGGATGGCGCGCCAGCCGAGGCCCGCGCACCGAGAACGACTCCACGCCGTCGCTGTCGAGCGCGACCAGCTCGAAATCCTCCAGGCTGTAGTCCGAGCGCGGCGGGCCCACCAGCTGCGGCGGCTCGTCGCGTTGCGAGAGCTGCCACAACCACCAGCCGCTGACGGCGGCCACCACCACGAGCAGCAGGTGCGGAAGCCAGCGCCGCGGATTCATTCAGGCAGGAACCGGTGCAGCACGCGTTCGGCCAGTCCCTGGGCGCTCAGGATCAGGTCGCACGCCTCGCGCACAGCGCCGTGGCCGCCGACGGACCGCGTGCACCAGTGCACCCGGGACCTGACCCAGGGATGGGCGTCGGCCGGCGCCAGCGACAGGCCCACCCGGGTGAGGACGGGCAGGTCCGGGAGGTCGTCGCCCATGAAAGCGACCTCCGAGGGGACCACGGTCAACGCATGCAGCAGGTGGGTCAGGCTGTGCAGCTTGTCGGTGGCGCCCTGGAAGACGTGCCGCAGCCCGAGCTCGCGCGCCCGTGCGGCCACGACCAGGCTCTCGCGGGTGGTGATCAGCGCCACCTCGATGCCCTGCTCGCGCAGGGCTTTCATGCCGAAGCCGTCGAGCACGTTGAAGCCCTTGAACTGCTCGCCCTCGGGCGTGTACCAGAGCTGCCCGTCGGTCAGCGTGCCGTCGACATCGATGGCCAGCAGCTTCACGCGAGCGGCGCGGTCGCGGATGTCCAGGGGGATCTCGGAGAGGTAGTCGGTGCTCATGCGGCAAGGTCCGGTCGAAACGCGGGTGTCTGAAGTTCCAGTGGCCGGTTCCCGTGGCCAGCCGGAAGTCGGTGATCGGCACGGTTCCGGCAATGCGGACTGCAAACCGGCGACCGGAACTGTTCTCAGACGACCCGGGCCCGCAGCAGGTCGTGGATGTTCAGCGCACCCACGGCGCGGCCCTCACCATCCACGACCACCAGGGCGTTGATCTTGTGCGCCTCCATCAGGCGGGCGGCCTCGATCGCCAGCTTGTCGGTGGCGATCACCTTCGGATCGCGGCTCATCAGGTCGGTCACCGGGGTGCCGCGCAGATCGATCTGCTCATCGTCGAGGGCACGGCGCAGGTCGCCGTCGGTGAACACGCCCAGCAGGCGATCGTCGTCGCCGACGATCGCGGTCATGCCCAGGCGCTTGCGGCTCATCTCGACCAGCGCATCGCTGAGCGAGGCGCCGGCAGGCACCCGCGGCACTTCCGGGCCCGAGTGCATGATGTCGGCGATGTGCAGCAGCAGGCGGCGTCCCAGGCTGCCGGCCGGATGCGAGCGCGCGAAGTCCTCTTCGGTGAACCCGCGCGCGTCCAGCAGCGCGATCGCCAGTGCGTCGCCCATGACCAGCGCCGCGGTCGTGCTTGCGGTCGGCGCCAGGTTCAACGGGCAGGCCTCGCCGGGCACGCTCACGTCCAGGTGGACATCGGCCAGCCGCGCCAGCGTCGAGGCCGGGCGCCCGGTCATTGCAATCAGCGGATTGCCCTGGCGCTTGAGCACCGGGACGATCATCAGCACCTCGTCGGTCTCGCCGGAATTCGACAGCGCCAGCACGATATCGGCGTCGGTGATCATGCCCAGGTCGCCGTGGCTGGCCTCACCGGGATGCACGTAGAAGGCCGGCGTGCCGGTGGAAGCCAGGGTGGCGGCGATCTTGCGGGCGATGTGCCCGGATTTGCCCATGCCGGTGGCCACCACCCGGCCGCGGCCGCCGTACATCAACCGGCATGCGGCGACGAAGGCCTCGTCGATCCGGGGCTTGAGCGCCTCCAGCGCCTCGGCCTCGATATCGATCACCGCCAGCGCGCTGCGCGCGATGGCGCCCGGATCCAGGTCGACCCCCGGTCGCGGCGGCCGGGGCGCGGGCTCGGAGGCAGCCCCGGCCAAGGGCTCGGGCAGTGGCTTGGGCACGCTTTGCACAGGGGCGTTCATGACTTTTCGCTGGCGGCAGGGGCGCGGTGGGTCCGGCCATTGCCGGGCTTTGTTAAGATCCGCGGCCATTCTATCCCACGGGCTGCGCGTGGCCCGCAGCGATGGATCCGGACCGCGGCCCCCCGCGGCCACCTGGAGCAGGGCCTTCCATGGACGCCGAAACCATCCGCCGGCTGATCGAGTCCGGGCTGCCCGGCGCACGCGCCCGGGTCCAGGGCGCGGACGGGGTCCATTTCGAGGCTACCGTCGTGTGCGCGGACTTTGCCGGCAAGCTGCCCCTGGCACGTCATCGCATGGTCTACGCCACCCTGGGCGGGCGCATGGGCGGCGAGATCCACGCCCTGGCCCTGAAGACGCTGACGCCCGCCGAAGCCGGTCCGGACTGATGGCCAGGATCGTCATCACGGGCAATGGTCCACTCACCGGCGAGGTCCGCATCTCCGGCGCCAAGAACGCGGTTCTGCCGATCCTTTGTGCCTGTCTGCTGGCCGATGAACCGGTGGAGATCGGCAACGTCCCGCACCTGCAGGACGTGACCACGACGATGGCGCTGCTGGGCGAGATGGGTGTGGCGTACGTGGTCGACGAACGCATGCGTATCCACGTGGACGCGCGTGGCGTGGACCGCCACGTGGCGCCCTACGAGATGGTCAAGACCATGCGCGCCTCGATCCTGGTGCTGGGCCCGCTGCTGGCCCGCCACGGTCGTGCCGAGGTCTCGCTGCCGGGCGGCTGCGCGATCGGCTCGCGGCCGGTGGACCAGCACGTTCGTGGACTGCGTCGGCTGGGCGCGCGGGTCGAGGTCGAGGGTGGCTACATCCGCGCCCAGGCCGACCGGCTGCGGGGCGCCCGGATCGTCATGGACGTGGTCACGGTGACCGGGACCGAGAACCTGATGATGGCGGCCACGCTGGCGCAGGGCACGACCGTGCTGGAGAACGCCGCGCAGGAGCCGGAGATCGTCGACCTGGCGCGCTGCCTCAACGCCATGGGCGCGCAGATCCAGGGCGCCGGCACGACCACGATCCACATCCAGGGTGTGGAGCGCCTGCGCGGGTGCAGCTACAACGTGCTGCCCGATCGCATCGAGACCGGCACCTTCCTGGTGGCGGGTGCGATCACCGGCGGCCGGGTGCGCACACGCGATGCCGATCCGGGCACGCTGGAGGCGGTGCTGCTCAAGCTCGAGCAGGCCGGCGCACAGGTGTCCACCGGCCCGGACTGGATCGAACTGGACATGCGCGGCCGGCGCCCGAGCGCGGTCGACGTGACGACCGCGCCGTATCCGGCCTTTCCGACCGACATGCAGGCGCAGTTCGTCGCCCTGAACTGCATCGCCCAGGGCGTGGGCGTGGTCACCGAGACCGTGTTCGAGAACCGCTTCATGCACGTGGAGGAACTGCGCCGGCTGGGCGCCGACATCCGCGTGGAAGGCAACACCGCGATCGTGACCGGCGTGCCGCGCCTGAGCGGCGCGCCGCTGATGGCCACCGATCTGCGGGCATCGGCCAGCCTGGTCCTGGCCGGGCTGGCCGCCGAGGGCGAGACCACGGTCGATCGCGTCTACCACATCGATCGCGGCTACGAGCGTATCGAGGAAAAGCTCGGTGCGCTGGGGGCGAAGATCCGCCGGCTGCCGGGCTGAGCGGCCTGATCCAGTCGCGTCTGGGCGTGTCCAGACCTTTCCTGGGAAACTCTGAACAAGTTCACAGGTTCGCGCGCCATGGATGGCGCGCTCGCGGATCAAGCACGCAAGTGCTTGATCAGACCTTTCCCAGTACTGCGCTCAGCCGCGCGACCAGGACAGCAGCCGCATCTCGAACCGGTCGCGGCCGCCCTCGCTGCGCAGCACGCGCACCGGCATCGGCGGCAGCCCGGGCGCGAACCAGGCGGTGGTCGTGCGCTCCCGGTCCGCGCGCCGCTCGGTCAGGGGGACGGCCTCGAAACGTCCGGCGGGGACCTGGATCGTCTGCACGGGGCGCACCCGGTATTCGACGCTGCGGCTGCGGCCGCGATCGAGCAGCTCGTAGTGCAGGGCCTGGCCCGGCTCGGCACCCGCGGCCTCGTATCCGAGCAGCAGGTTCAGCGATTCGCGGGTGACCGCGTGCGCCGGCAACGGCATCGGGCCGCGGCGGTCGGCGTCGACATCGCCGCTCCAGCGCGCCTGCCCCTGTTCCCAGTCGAACTCGGTGACGACCTCGCGCGTGCCCAGTCGCATGCCGTTGCGCACCACCGAGCGGACCAGCCGGAGCCGCTCTCCGCGCAGCTCGAAATCGCTCAGCTGCTCGGAGCGGTAGCCGGCCAGGCGCGCCATCCCGGCGGTGGAGTCGGCATCCAGCAGCAGCCGCCAGCGGTCATCGGCCACGCGCGAAAGCAGCACCCGCGTGCTCCCCTGCGGCTTGCCGTCGACCAGCACCTCGTAGTGGGCCCGGTAGGGCGCCAGGCCCGGCGCGGCCAGAACCGGCGACGCGGCCATCAGCAGGAACAGGGCCATGACGCAGGTCCGCGAGGCGTGCATCAGGGCGCCCGCGCCGGGTGCAGGGCATCGTCGCTGCCCAGCGCCAGCGCTGCCGGCAGCGGCCTGCCGTCGAACTCTACGCCCCCTGCGGCCAGCACGATCCGGCGCTCGGCGATCAGCCCGACGCCGGCCACCAGCAGCGGATGCTCGCGCTCCAGCACCCGCGCGGCAAGCGCCTCGGGCGAGTCGCCCGCCAGCACCGGTACGCGCGCGCAGGCGAACACCGGGCCGGCATCGAGCTCGGGGGTCACGAAGTGCAGGCTGGCGCCGTGCATGCGCACGCCGTCGGCCAGCGCGCGTGCGTGTGTACGCAGTCCCGGGTAGGCGGGCAGCAGCGAAGGATGGATATTGATCATGCGTCCGAAGAACGGCTGCAGTACGTCGGCCCCGATGATGCGCATGAATCCGGCGCAGACGATGAGTTGCGGCTGAACGCCCTGGAGCAAACGCACCAGGGCGGCATCGAAGCCGGCGCGACCTGCATGCACTGTGGGATCGATCGCGAGTGCGCCGATGCCGTGGGCGCGTGCGCGTGCGAGCGCGCCGCTGGCGGGACGGTCGCTGATCACGCCGGTGATGGTGATCGGCAGCCGGCCGGACCCGGCCGCATCGATCAGGGCCTGCAGGTTGCTGCCGCGGCCGGATGCCAGGACCGCGACGCGCAGCGGCTCAGCCGATGCGGACACGCTCGCCTTCGCCGGCGCGCACGACCTGGCCGATCGTCCAGTGGGCCAGCCCGGCCGTGTCCAGTGCGGCTGCGGCGGCTTTGGCATCGGATCGGGCGACGATCAGGGCGAAGCCGATGCCGCAGTTGAAGGTGCGCCACATCTCCCGGCTCGGCACCGCGCCCTCGCGCTGCAGCCACTCGAACACCGGCGGCAGGGGCCACGCCGAGGCGTCGATGCGCAGCCCCAGACCCTCGGGAACGACGCGGACCAGGTTTTCGGTCAGGCCGCCACCGGTGACGTGCGCCATCGCGTGCACATCGAGCTTTCGGCGCAGTGCGAGCATCGGCTTGACGTAGATCGTGGTGGGTTCCATCAGGGCATCGCCCAGCGGCCTGCCGCCGACGTCGAGCTGCGCCGGGGCGCCGGCGCGCTCCCAGATCCGGCGGATCAGCGAGTAGCCGTTGGAGTGCGGGCCGCTGGAGGCGATGCCGATCACCAGGTCTCCGGCTGCGACACGGCTGCCGTCGAGCAACTGTGATTTCTCGACCGCGCCCACGCAGAAGCCGGCCAGATCGTATTCGCCCGGGCCGTACATGTCGGGCATCTCCGCGGTCTCGCCGCCGATCAGCGCGCAGCCGGCCAGTTCACAGCCGCGGGCGATGCCCGCGACCACCGCCACCGTGGTCTCGACATCGAGCCGCCCGGTGGCGAAATAGTCCAGAAAGAACAGCGGCTCGGCGCCCTGCACCAGCACGTCGTTCACGCACATGGCCACCAGATCGATACCGATGCTGTCGTGCCGGCCCAGCTGCTGCGCAAGCTTCAGCTTGGTGCCGACGCCGTCGGTGCCGGACACCAGGACCGGCTCGCGGTAGCGACCGGACAGGTCGAACAGCGCCCCGAAGCCGCCCAGCCCACCCATCACGCCGGGCCGGAAGGTGCGGCGGACCAGCGGCTTGATGCGCTCGACCACGGCATTGCCCGCATCGATGTCGACGCCGGCGTCCTTGTAGGTCAGCGGCGGCTTCTGCGGCGGATCCACGATGCGGGTGGGGGGTGAGGGGCGCGAATGATAGCAAGGCGCCGCGGTCCGCGGCCCTGCCGGGGACGCGGCGATGGACGCAGCCCCCCGGGCTTGGGCAACATGACCGCCCCCACCCGACCCGGATTCGAGCCGATGCTCCCGCGACCGACCTTCTCGCTGGCGACGCTGGTGCTGGCCGTGCTGCTGGCTGCCCTGGCCGGGCCCGGCGCCGCGGCCCAGGGCGCGCTCTCGCTCTACGAGGGCGAGGCGCGGGTGACCAGCCAGGACGCCGGGGAACGCAATGCAGTGCTGCCCAAGGCCCTGGCACAGGTCTTCGTCAAGCTCACCGGGGACCCGCAGGCGGTCGGGCAGCCGGCGCTGGCGCGCCACCTGCCCGACGCCCAGTCGCTGATGCGGCAGTACCGCTATCGCCAGAGCCTGGCCACCATCGACGGCCAGCCGGTGGTCCGGCTGTACGTCGTGGCCGCGTTCGACCGCAGCCGCGTCGACGCGATCCTTGCAGGGGCCGGTGTGGCGGTCTGGCCGCAGCCGCGCCCCGAGCCGCTGGTCTGGCTGGCGATCGACGACGGCCGCGGCGCCCGCCTGGTCTCGCGCGCGCAGTCCGGCGCCGCGGCGCCCCTGATCGACGAGGCGCTCGAGCGCGGCCTGGTACTGCGCTTTCCGGCGCAGGAGGACGCCCGCGCCTCACCGGACCCGGTCGCGGCGGCCTGGAGCGGCGAAACCGAGCCGCTGGTCGAAGCCTCGCGCCGGCATGGCGCCTCCACGCTGCTCGTGGGCCGACTGCAGCGCAGCGACGGCACCTGGCGCTCGCGCTGGATCGTGGTGGACGCCGGTCGCACGGTCAGCAGCTTCGATGCCGCCGATCCGGATCCGCGCAAGCTGATGGTGCGTGCCGGCGGCCTGGCCGTGGACGCACTGGCAAGCCATTACTCCAACCCGGCGTTGCTGGGGACTCCCGGCGAGTACGTGCTCGAACTCTCGGGCGTGGATTCGGTGACCGCCTACGCCGAGGCGCTGGGGGCATTGCGCGAGCTGGCCGTCGTGCGCGAGCTGTGGGTGGAGGCGGCCGACGGCGACCGGCTGCGGCTGCGCGTGGCGCTGGGCACGGGTGTCGAGGGTCTGCTGCGTCTGCTCGAAGGCAGCAGGGTGCTCTCGGTCGATGATCGGGTCGCCTCCGATCCGCGCTGGGGCCCGGCCGATGCGCGCCTCGTAGTACGCAGATGAGCTGGCGACAGCTCCCGAACGCGATCACGCTGCTGCGCATCGCCTCGGTGGCACCGATCGTGTGGCTGCTGCGCGCGGGCGAGTACCGCATCGCCTTCTGGGTGGCTCTGGCTGCCGGTGCCTCCGACGGGCTGGACGGCTGGCTGGCCAAGCGCTTCGACTGGCGCACGCGGCTGGGCGGTCTGCTCGATCCGGTCGCCGACAAGCTGCTGCTCAACGCCTGTTATTTGGGGCTGTGGGGGGCGGGTCACGTCCCGACCTGGCTGGCCGTCCTGATCGTCGGACGCGACCTGGTGATCTTCGGTGGCGCGGTGGGCTACCACTGGCTGATCGCGCCGCTGAAGGCAAATCCGACGTTGCTCAGCAAGGCCACGACGCTGGCCCAGATCGTGTTGCTGGTGGCCTGGCTGCTGGACCTTGCCTACCTGCCGCTGGGCGAGGGCACGTTGCTGGCCGGCGCGGCGCTGGTCGCTGCACTCACCGCAGCGAGCGGCATCGACTACGTGCTGCGCTGGAGCCTGCGCGCGTGGCGTCAAGCAAGGGCACGGGGCAACCGGCGCCGTACCGTGGAGGGGCGATGAGCGATACGCACAAATGGCAGCTGCTGGCGTTGACGGTACTGATCGGCGGCCTGGTCTACCTGCTGGCGCCGGTGCTCACGCCGTTCGCGGTGGCGGCACTGCTGGCCTACCTGGGCGATCCGCTGTGCGACCGGCTTGCGCGCCGGATGCCGCGCGCACTGGCGGTGACGCTGGTATTCGTGCTGATGGTGCTGGCCCTGGTCGGTGCGCTGCTGCTGCTGGTGCCGATGGTCGTGAACCAGATCGAGCGGTTCGCCGAGGCGCTGCCGCGCTGGATGGAATGGTTCCGGCAGACCGCGGCGCCCTGGATCGAGGCCAGGGTCGGATTCCGGCTGCCGGAGCTGCAGGGCGATGGCCTGGTCGAGGCGCTGCGCGAGCACTGGCAGCAGGCCGGAAACATCGCCGCGAACCTGATCGGCGGCGTGTCCCGGTCGGGCATGGCGATCCTGACCTGGATCGCCAACCTGATCGTGATCCCGGTGGTGACCTTCTACCTGATGCGCGACTGGGACGTGCTGGTGGAGCGCATCCGCCAGCTGCTGCCGCGTTCGGTGGAGCCGACCGTCTCGCGTCTGGCGCGCGAGTCCGACCAGATGCTGGGCGGGTTCCTGCGCGGCCAGCTCAGCGTGATGTTCGCGCTGGGGGTGATCTACGCCGTCGGCCTGTGGCTGGTCGGTATCGACCTGGCCTTGCTGATCGGAATGATCGCGGGCCTGCTCAGCTTCGTGCCGTACCTGGGCACCTTCGTGGGCGTGCTGATCGCGGTGATCGCGGCACTGGTCCAGTACGGCGATGTCATGCACGTGGCGCTGGTGCTGGTGGTGTTCGTGGTCGGCCAGATCCTGGAAGGCAACGTGCTCACGCCGTGGCTGGTGGGCGACCGCATCGGCATGCACCCGGTGGCGGTGATCTTCGCGGTGCTCGCCGGCGGCCAGCTGTTCGGCTTCCTGGGCATGCTGCTGGCACTGCCGGTGGCCGCCGTGATCATGGTCGTGCTGCGCTACGCGCACTCCCGATACCGCCAGAGCGAGCTGTACGGCGCCGAGGCCGGAGCGATCGTGCCGGAGCCGATGCAGCCCGGATCGATCACCGTCTCCTCGCCGCCGGCGCCGGCCGACGAGGGCGGGCTCGGCGCGGCGGGCGGCGACGAGCCCGGGCCGCAATGAATGCACCGCAGCTTCCGCTCGCGCTGCGCCATCCGCCGGACCAGCGCCTGGCCACGCTGGTCGGCGAGGCCGGACGGCACGCGGGCCTGCTGGCCGCTGTCGCCGAGGGCCGCAGCGGCGAATGGCTGTACCTGCGCGGGCCGGCAGCCAGCGGCAAGACCCACGCGCTGATCGGCGCGTGCATCGCCGCCGATGGCAGCGGCCGCCGGGCCGCCTACGTTGCGCTGTCCGCCCAGGGTGCACGGGGCCTGGCCGAATCCGCCAGCGGCAGCGCGCTGGTGGCGATCGACGGCATCGAGGCGATCGCGGGCGATCCGGAAATCGAAAGCGCGTTGTTCGCACTGCACAACCGGTTGCGGGCGGATGGCGCCAGCGTGCTGTATGCGGCGCGCGAACCCCCGGCGCAGCTCCCGCTGCAGCTTCCGGACCTGCGTTCGCGGCTGTCGCAGTGCACGCAGCTGATCCTTCGCCCGCCCGGCGAGTGCGAGCGCCGCGAACTGCTGGTCGCGCGCGCGGCCGCCCGCGGCCTGGCGCTCGACGAGGCCGTGGTCGAATTCCTGTTCCGACGCGTCGGCCGCGACCTGGGAACGCTCACGGCGCTGCTCGATCGCATCGACCGCGCCAGCCTGGCCGCGCAGCGCCGGGTGACAGTGCCGTTCGTGCGGGGGTTGCTGGAGGTGGACCGGTAGCACCGGGTCCGGCGTCGACAGGATCGACGCGATCCCGAGCCCCGGGCCTTACGCCCTCAACCGCGCGTCCAGCATCGCCAGCCGTTCCGGTGTGCCGACGTCGCACCAGCCGCCGTGATGGTGCTCGCCGCTGATTGCCTCGTGCGCCATCCATCCACGCAGGATCGGCGCCAGTGCGAACCGGGGCGGATCCTCGCTGGCGCCTTGGGCTGCGCCCACAACCTTGCGCCAGCCCTCCAGGACCTGCGGGCGGTAGCTGCCGATGCCGGCGTAGGTCAGCAGCGGCGCGCCGTGCGTCCGGACCCGACCATCGGCTCCCAGCGCGAAGTCGCCGCGCGGCTTTTCCGGCGGGACCGCGACCAGCACCAGATGCGCCACGCCCTCGGGCTCGCGCGGCAGGCGCGCGAAATCGTAGTCGGTCCAGACGTCGCCGTTGACCAGGAGGAAAGGGTCCCCGCCGAGCAAGCGCATCGCATGCAGCATTCCGCCGCCGGTCTCCAGCGGGATCTCGCCTTCGGCCGAATAGTGCAGGTGTACGCCCCAGCGTTCGCCATCGCCCAGCCGCTCCGGAAATCGCGCGGTCAGGTGTGCGGTGTTGATCACGATCTCGTGCACGCCGATCGCCGCGAGCTTCTCTATGTGGTGGACGATCAGCGGCTTGCCGCCCACCTGCAACAGCGGCTTGGGCGTGACGTCGGTCAGCGGGCGCATGCGCTCGCCACGGCCTGCGGCCAGGATCAGCGCACGCATGGGGGCCGCCTCATGCCGCTACCGCCGTGAGGTCGCGCCCGGCCACCGCACGCTCGAGAATTCCGACCAGTGCCCTGGTTTCCCGGTGGCGCAGGCCGACCTCGCGGGTGTAGTGCCACACCAGCGGCAGGTCCTGCAGGTAGCCGGGCTTGCCGTCGCGGTACCAGAGCCTGCAGAAGATGCCCAGCACCTTGAGGTGACGCTGCAGGCCCATCAGGTCGAACCAGCGTCCGAAGCGCTCGGGGCCGGCATCGGTCACGTGCGCGGCCTGCAGACGGCACCGGTGCGCCTGGGCCCATTCGTACACGCGCGGCTCCGGCCAGGCGACGTAGCAGTCGCGCAGCAGCGAGACCAGGTCATAGGTGACCGGGCCGACCACGGCGTCCTGGAAGTCCAGCAGGCCCGGTCCAGCGCCTTCGCTCACCAGCAGGTTGCGCGAGTGGTAGTCGCGGTGGACGAACGCGCACGGTTGTTCCAGCGCCGCCTCGACCAGGCCCGAGAACGCGGCCGCGATCGTCTCCTGGTCCCCGCTGTCGGGATCGAAGCCCAGGTGCCTGCGCAGGAACCAGGCGGGCATCAGTTCCATCTCCTCCAGGAGGCGGCGGCCGTCGTAAGGCGGCAGCCCCTCGACCTCGACCCGGGTCTGCATGCGCACAAGCGTGTCGAGCGCGACCGCATACAGGGCATCGACGGAGTCAGGCGTCAGTTCCGGCAGGTACAGCCGGGCGCCCAGGTCGCTCATCAGGACGAAGCCGGCGTCGGCGTCCACGGCCAGCGGCCGGGGCGCGTTGAGGCCGGCCGCAAGCAGGCGCCGGTCCACGTCGAGCCACGGTCGCACGTCCTCGTGCTGCGGGGGCGCGTCCATCAGGATGGCGCTGGCGCCCCCGTTGCGGACGCGCCAGTAGCTGCGGAAGCTGGCGTCGACCGAGGCCGATTCGACCGTGAAGCCGGCATCGAACCCGGGCGGTCGCCCCTGGTGCAGGGCCTGCGCGAGGAAGCGTCGGCGCTCGGATTCCCTGGACGGATCGGACATGGTTTCGGGACTGCAATGGACGCCGCAGTCTAGCGACCGCCCGTCGCCGCCGCGAGGCCGAGGCGGCACATTCCCTGCGCTCGGGCGCACGGACGGCCGGCGCACTGCCAGCCACCTGAACGTCGATCGCGCGACCCGCAACGCGAGGCTGGGATTGACCTGCGGTCAAATGGTACCATATCAGTCCGATATGGAGGCCGGCCGATGCTCAGGGTCAGCAAGCTCACCGATTACGCCACCGTGGTGATGACCACGCTGGCGCAGGCCGACGAGGCGGTGGTGTCCGCGCTGGCGGTGGCGCAGCGCGCGCAGCTGGAGCCGCCGACCGTCGCCAAGCTGCTCAAGCTGCTCGCCCATGCCGGCCTGGTGAATTCACAGCGCGGTGCCGGCGGCGGTTACCGGCTGGCGCGGGCGGCGCGCGAGATCACCGTGGCCGACATCGTCGAGGCGATCGAGGGGCCGTTCGGGATGACCGAGTGCAGCGTCCACGACGGCCTGTGCGGCTACGAGCACCATTGCGGCGTGCGCAGCAACTGGCGCCGCATCAGCGCCGCGATCGGCGAGGCGCTGCGCGGCGTCACCCTGGCCGACATGACGAGTCCGCCGGCGCCGCGCGCGATCATCCCGGTGCGCATCGCGCTGAGCTGAAGCGGGTCGTATCGAGCCGAATCGAGCTGCATTTCGCTGAATTGCGGCCGGCCGCGCAACCCGCGGACCGTCCAGAAACGAGAGAACCATGGCAACCGAACGCGCCCACATCGAAGAACGCCTGGCCCGCCGCTACGAGGCCGGCTTCGTGACCGACATCGAAACCGATGTCGTGCCGCCGGGTCTGTCCGAAGACGTGATCCGGATGATCTCGGCCAAGAAGGACGAACCGGGCTGGCTCACCGAGTGGCGCCTGGCCGCCTACCGGCACTGGCTGGAGATGCCGATGCCGGCCTGGGCCAAGCTGCGCATCGCTCCGATCGACTTCCAGGCGATCAGCTACTACGCCGCGCCGATGGCCAAGTACAAGTCGCTGGACGAGGTCGACCCGAAGCTGCTGGAAACCTACGACAAGCTCGGCGTGCCGCTGCACGAGCGCGCGCGCCTGGCCGGCGTGGCCGTCGATGCGGTGTTCGACTCGGTGTCGTTGGGCACCACCTTCCGCAAGGAGCTGGAGGCCGCAGGTGTGATCTTCTGCTCGTTCTCCGAGGCTGCCCGCGAGCATCCGGAGCTGGTCAGGCGATACCTGGGCACCGTGGTTCCGCATACCGACAATTTCTTCGCGGCGCTGAACTCGGCGGTGTTCACCGATGGCAGCTTCGTGTTCGTCCCCAGGGGCGTGCGCTGCCCCATGGAGCTGTCGACCTACTTCCGCATCAACGCCGGCCACACCGGGCAGTTCGAGCGCACGCTGATCATCGTGGAGGACGGCGGCGAGGTGTCGTACCTGGAGGGTTGCACGGCGCCGATGCGCGACGAGAACCAGCTGCACGCGGCGGTGGTCGAACTGATTGCGCTCGACGATGCCCGGATCAAGTACTCGACCGTGCAGAACTGGTATCCGGGTGACGAGGAGGGCCGCGGTGGGATCTACAATTTCGTGACCAAGCGCGGCGACTGCCGCGGCGACCGCAGCAGGATCTCCTGGACCCAGGTCGAGACCGGTTCGGCGATCACCTGGAAATACCCCAGCTGCATCCTGCGCGGAGACGACTCGGTCGGGGAGTTCCATTCGGTGGCGCTGACGCACCATCACCAGCAGGCCGACACCGGCACCAAGATGATCCACCTGGGCAAGCGCACCAAGTCCAGGATCATTTCCAAGGGAATCAGCGCCGGCCGCGGGCAGAACACCTACCGCGGCCTGGTACGCGTGGAGAAGACCGCCGAGGGGGCGCGCAACCACACCCGGTGCGACTCGCTGCTGATCGGCAAGCGCTGCGGCGCGCACACGTTCCCGTACATCGAGGTCCGGCGCTCCGACGCCATCGTCGAGCACGAGGCCACGACCTCGAAGATCTCCGACGACCAGATGTTCTACTGCCGTGCGCGCGGCCTGGACGAGGAGAACGCGGTCTCGATGATCGTCGACGGATTCTGCAGGCAGGTCTTCCGCGAGCTGCCGATGGAATTCGCCGTGGAGGCCAAGAAGCTGCTCGAGATCAGCCTCGAGGGCGCGGTGGGGTGAAACCCTCGAAGACAATGGATCCGCAAGCATGCTGAAGATCGAAAACCTGCACGTCCGCGTCGCGGGCAATTCCATCCTCAAGGGCGTTACGCTGGAGGTCGCCGCCGGCGAGGTGCACGCGGTGATGGGACCCAATGGCGCCGGAAAGTCGACGCTGGCTGCGGTATTGGCCGGCCGCGAGGGATACGAGGTCACCGAGGGATCGGTGAGCTTCCAGGGCGAGGACCTGCTGGCGCTGGAGCCCGAAGAACGCGCGGCCAGGGGCGTGTTCCTCGCCTTCCAGTATCCGGTGGAGATCCCCGGGGTGAACAACACCTACTTCCTGCGTGCGGCGCTGAACGCACAGCGGCGTGCGCGCGGGGAGCCCGAGCTCGATTCGATCCAGTTCCTGAAGCTGGTGCGCGAGAAGCTCGAGATCCTGCACCTGAACGAGGACCTGCTGCACCGCGCCGTCAACGAGGGGTTCTCCGGCGGCGAGAAGAAGCGCAACGAGATCTTCCAGATGGCGGTCCTGGAACCGCGTTTCGCGGTGCTCGACGAGACCGATTCGGGCCTGGATATCGACGCGCTGCGCAGCGTGGCCGAGGGCGTCAACGCGCTGCGTTCGCCGCAGCGCGCGTTCCTGGTGATCACGCACTACCAGCGTATGCTCGAGTACATCGTGCCCGACCGCGTGCACGTACTGTCCGATGGCCGCATCGTGGAGTCCGGCGACAAGGACCTGGCGTTGCGGCTGGAGGCGCAGGGCTACGAGTGGTTGCGGGAGCGACGGGCCGAAGAACAGGCGCGGTTCCACGCATGAGCACGCCTGCCACCGCCGACCGCCGCGCGCCCAGCCCGTTCGCCGAGGCGATGCAGCGGGGCTTCGACCCCGCTCGGGCCCCTGGCGGCCACCTGCACTGGCTGCGCGATGCACGCGGCGCGCACCTTGCCGCCTTCCTGCGCGACGGGCTGCCCGGGCCGCGCGAGGAGGCCTGGCGTTATACGCCGTTGCGCGCGCTCGAGCGCAGGGCTTTCGCACCCTCGGACCCCGAGGCCGCGACGCGGGTGATTGCCGGCGATGCACCCGGAGCGCGGCTGGGCTCGATCCGGCTGTGCTTCGTCAACGGCGCACTGCGACCGGAGTTGTCCGACCCGCTGGGGTCGCTTCCGGAAGGACTGGGCGTGGAGCCGCTGTCCGCGGCGCTGTCGGGACCCCGTCCGCCCGGGTCCCCGCGGCTGCTGTTCCTCGGACGCCGCTACGAGCATCCGGCCGATGCCTTTGCGCGCCTGAACACGGCGCTGGCCGTCGATGGCGCGTTGATCCACGTGGCTGCGGGTGCACGCATCGAAGCCACGCTGGAACTGGTGTTCATCGGCGCCGGCACCGGGACACCGACGTCGTGGCACCTGCGCAACCTCGTGGAACTGGCGGCCGATGCCCGGCTGGACCTGATCGAGCGGCACGTGTCGATCGATGGCGCCGACGCCCTGGGCAACGTACTCACGCACATCCACGTGGCACGCGGGGCGCGGCTGCGGCACGTGCGCGTGCAGGAGTGCGACGATGCCGCCCGGCTGTTCGCGCGCACCGAAGCCGCGGTCGCCGGCGAGGGGCTGTACGAGCCGCTGTCTCTGGAACTGGGCGCTGCGCTTTCGCGCCACGAACTGAACGTGGACCTGCAGGGCAGGGGCGCATCGGTGCTCACGCGCGGGGCGATGCTGTTGCACGGCCGGCGCCTGTGCGACACCCGGCTTTCGATCCGGCACCTGGCGCCCGGGACGACGTCGGACACGCTGTGGCGGGCGATCGCCGAGGACCGCGGCCGCGCCGCCTTCCATGGCGGGATCACGATCGCCGAGGGCGCCGACGGGTCCGACGCGGCGCTCACCACCCGCAGCCTGCTGCTTTCGGATTCGGCGGAGATCGACGCCCAGCCGGTGCTGGAGATCCACGCCGACGAGGTCAAGGCCAGCCATGGCGCGACGGTCGGCCAACTGGATCCTGCAGCGATGTTCTACCTGCGCGCGCGCGGCGTGCCCAGGGAGCAGTCGCGCGCGATGCTGACCTTCGCGTTCTGCCGCGAGGTCGTGGACGTACTCGAGGACGCAAGCCTGCGCGAGGCGCTGGCCGAACGCCTGCGGGCACGGGTGCCGGGAGCCGGGCCATGAGCACGGTCGTTCCGGCAGGCGCCACCGGGCGCGCGTTGGATCCGCTGGCGCTGCGCGCGGACTTCCCGATCTTCGCCCGCCGCATCCACGGCAAGCCGCTGGTGTACCTGGACAGCGCCAACACCGCGCAGCGGCCGCGCGCCGTGATCGATGCGGTCACGGACTACTACAGCGCGCACAACGCCAACGTCGCCCGTGCCGTCCATACCCTGGGTGCCGAGGCGACCGAGCTTTACGAAACGGCGCGCAAGAAGCTGGCCGCCTTCGTCGGTGTGCCGCGCCAGGAGCTGGTGTTCACCTCCGGCACCACCCAGGCGATCAACACGGTGGCCTACAGCTACGCGCTGCCGCGGCTGCGGCCCGGCGACGCGATCGTGGTCACGCAGATGGAGCACCACGCCAACATCGTGCCCTGGCAGCTGGTGTGCGAGCGCACCGGCGCGCAGCTGCGCGTGGCGCCGATCACCGGATCGGGCGAACTGATCCTGGAGCGCCTGTACGCGCTGCTGACGCCGGAAGTGAAGCTGCTGGCGCTGATGCACGTGTCCAACGTGCTGGGCACCGTCAATCCGGTCCGCCAGATCTGCCGGGAGGCGAAGCGGCGCGGCATCCCGGTGCTGGTCGACGGCTCCCAGGCGGTGCCGCACATGCCGGTGGAAATCCCGCGGCTGGGCTGCGACTTCTATGCGCTCACGGGCCACAAGATGTTCGGTCCGACCGGCACCGGCGCGCTGTGGGCGCGGGCCATGCATCTGGAATCGATGCCGCCGTTCTTCGGCGGTGGCGAAATGATCGAGCAGGTGCGCTTTGACGGCACCGTGTTCGCGAAGCCGCCGCACAAGTTCGAGGCCGGCACCCCGAACATCGCCGGATTCATCGGACTGGCGGCGGCGATCGATTACCTGCAGGGCGTGGGAATGGATCGCATTGCTGCCTATGAGGCGGGGCTGCGCGATTACGCGGCGCAGGCGCTGGCGGCGGTGCCCGGCATCCGCCTGTTCGGCACCGCCGAGGGCAAGGCGCCGGTATTCTCGTTCCTGATCGAGGGTGCGCATGCGCACGATCTGGCGACGCTGCTGGACCTGGAGGGGATCGCGGTGCGGTCCGGGCACCACTGCGCGCATCCGCTGATGCAGTTCTATGGGGTGGCAGCCACCTGTCGCGCTTCGCTGGCGTTCTACAACACGCGCGAGGATGTCGATGCACTCGTCGCGGCGATCGGCAGGGTCAGGTGCATGCTGGGGTGATCGGCACTTGGCTCGAGGCGGGTCGCATGATCGGCTCCGCGCACTGTCGCATCGATGGCACATCCGCTCCGTAGGCCGGCCCGCGAGCCGGTGACGGTTTCCGGGGCCGCCATAAGTACATCCCTGTAGGCTGCGGACGCGCCATCCCTGGCGCGTACGCCCCCGGAAACCGTCCCCGCCCCGCGGTCCTCACGCTTCCGTTTCGTATCGTCATCGCGCTGTAGGAGCCGGCGTTGCCGGCGATCCGCACTGTGACAACACCCCGTCAATGCGCGTGGGAGCGGCCCATGGCCGCGATCGGGGCGCGACACGGTTCGGGTCCGATCGATTAGCATTCGCGCATGCCCGAAACCACGCCACTGAGTTTCCGCCTGGCCGGCGAAGCCGACATCGATGCCGTCGTTGCGCTGGTCGAATCGGCCTATCGCGGGGAGGTGAGTCGCCGGGGCTGGACCACCGAGGCCGACCTGCTGGACGGGCGGCGCACCGGGCGCGACGAGATCGAGGCGCTGATGAGGGCGCCTGGCAGCGACTTCTTGCTGGCCGAGCGCGGCGGCGAGGCAGTTGCCAGCGCGCATGTGCAGCGGTGCGGGGAACACGCGTGGTTCGGCATGTTCGCGGTCCGCCCGACGCTGCAGGGCAGCGGCGTGGGCCGCGCGTTGCTGGTCGAGGCCGAGCGCCTTGCGCGCGTGGAGTGGAGTTGTTCGGAGATGCGCATGACGGTGATTTCGGTGCGCGAGGAGCTGATCGCCTGGTACCTGCGGCGCGGCTACCGCCGAACCGGTCAGTACGAGCCGTTTCCGTATGGCGACGAGCGCTTCGGCATCCCGCGTCGCGACGATCTGAAATTCGAGCTGCTGGTCAAGCCACTGGAGGCTGGATGAGCACCGCGCAGGAGCTGGCCGGCTGGGTGCGCGTATGTGCCGAGCACGAACTGGCCGAGGGAGACTTCCGCGTGGTCTTCGACGGCGACACGGCGATCGCGGTGTTTCGCTGCGAAGGTGGGCTGCACGCGGTGGAGGACGTGTGCACGCACGACGGCGCCGAGCTCGCCGGCGGCCCGGTCGAGGGCTGCGTGGTCGAGTGCCCGCGCCATGGCGCCCGCTTCGACCTGCGCACCGGCGCGGTGCTGGCGCCGCCGGCCTGTCTGCCCATTGCGGTGTTTCCCCTGCGCGTCCACGACGGCACGATCTATACGCGCGACGACCGCGACTGAGCATCGCCGACGGTCCGGCGCGGTGTGCGACGGACCGTGGAATTTCGGGACAGGTTCGGAGATTCGCGCGCTAGGGATGGCGTGCCAGCAGATCGGTTACAAGAGTGCGCGAATCCGGACGAGTCCGGACCGTCACCAGACCGGCGCGTACGTGACCAGCAGCGCCGTGAGGCCGTACAGCAGCACGAACGGCAGCACCAGGTATCCCATCACGTCGCGCGCGTGGATGGCGACGCCGGCGCCCATGATAGGGAGCACGATCAGCAGGAAGAAGGGCTGCAGCAGGTTGGTGGAGGTCTCGCCGTAGGCGACCGCCATGGCGATGCGTGCGACGAACGCCTGGCGCTCGGCCTCGGGCAGGCCGGCGGCCAGACCCAGTGCCGCTTCGGTCAGTGACGGTCCCACCACCGCCCATTCCCCGCCGGCCGATGGAATCGCGAAATTGACCAGCGCACCGCAGAACTGCGCGATCACCGGGAGCGTGGTCAGGGTCGCGCCACCGGCCAGCCATTCCGAGGTCAGGGTGCCGAGCCCCGAGAACATCATGATGCCCATGATCCCGGCGTAGAACGGGTACTGGAACACGATGCCGGAAATGTTGGTGCAGGCGCGCTTCATCGCGACCACGTAGCGCATCGGCGTGCGGTGGGCCATCAGGCCCAGCGCGAGGAACAGGAAGATCATGATGTTCAGGTCCAGATCGAAACCGCTGGACCAGAAGTGGCGCACGACGTACCACAGCGCTGCCAGCGCGATGAGCAGCTGCAGCCACGGGCCGTTGTTCAGGCGGTCCGAGACGCTGGACCCGTCGAGTCGATGGCTCTCGGCTTCTTCCTTGACGCTGCCGTGGGGCTGCTCGTCCGGGCTGCACAGGTCCTGGAGCGTCCGGGTTGCATGCGCCGCCGGCCGGATCCACCACATCAGCACCGGGATCACCAGGAAGTAGAGCGCGATGTAGAACGCGTTCATCGGGCTCCCGAGCGTGGTCGACGCCGGCAATGTGCGGTCGAGCACGCCGGACTCGATCAGGAAGTTGCCCTCGGTGTTGAGCAGCAGGGGAATCGAGCTCGACAGACCGGAAACCCAGGGCTGGCTGGACAGATACACGCAGGCGACCAGGTAAGCGTAATCGACGCCTTCCACCCGCCGTGCCAGCTCGCGCGCCAGCACGGCCGCCAGCACGACCCAGCCCCAGCTGACCAGGCTGAACAGTCCGCCGGCGACCAGCACCAGCACATAGACCGCGCCGGGCGTCCGCGCCAGGCCGGTCAGGCGGTCCAGGGTCCGGGCGACGACCGGAGACAGCGCGATGGCATAGCCGGTGGTCAGGATCAGCACCATCTGCATCCCGAACTCCAGCAGCATCCAGAATCCGCGGTACCAGTGCGCGGTCAGTTCGTTGAAGCCGGATCCGGTGAGCGCGTAGGCCAGCGCACCGGTCAGCAGGGTCAGGACCAGCGCGAAGACAAAGGGCTCCGGAATCCAGCGACGCAGGTGATGCGCCAGGAAGCTGCCCACCGAATCGGTCATGTGCGAGTGCCCCTCAGAAGAAAGGTCCGATCAGGCCCATCCGGAACCCGTTGCGCACCCTACAGGGTTTCGCGGCGGCAGATCCTCGCAAGCAGGATCTCGCCGCCGCCATCGAGTATGCAGCGGGTCGGCGCGCTGGGCTCCGGAACCAGCAGGCAGGCGTCGCCGGCTTCTGCCGGCGGTTCCCCGGGCCGGTCCTTGAACACCGCATGACCTTGCAGCACGAAGAACAGCCAGCGCACGTCCTGCTCTGGGAAGAACACCATCGGTCCGACCAGCGGCCGGTGCAGCACCTGCGCCTGGACGGCATCGCGGCGCCAGATCAGGTTGAACACCTCGGTGCGGCTTTCCACGACCGCGTCCGGAGCCAGTTCTCCCGGAAAATCCGCGCGCCCATGCGGCGGTGCCAGCTGCTGCAGGGAGCCGTCCGCGAAGATCAGTCGCAGCCCATCGCCGCCCAGCAGCACCAGTGCGCGGTCGCATCCCGGATACTCCGAAAAGGTGCAATCGGCGTCGATTTCGGCCACCGAGGCGCGCCACAGCCAGGCCTCCCCGGTGGGCTCGCGCAGGATCTCGCGGGTCCAGCCCAGGCCGTTACGCCAGCGCTCGCGCCGGTGCTCATTGGCGGGCAGCCGTCGCGCCTGCATCGGTGCTCCGCAGCAGTGCTGCCAGATCCTGCGTGGACCGGCGCAGGCTCTCGGCCCAGGGCCAGCCGATGATTTCCTCGCCCGTGGGTGCGTCCCGATACGGCTCGCGCTGGTTCTCGCCCAGCAGGTGGCGGTAGTCGACGGTGACCTCGGTTCCAGCCGGCAGGTCGGCGGCGGCAAACACGAAGCCCAGGTGCCACAAGCCCGTCGGCGCGAAACTGTGGTTGAGGTGGCATTCGGGAGGCCAGTCCGGGCTCAGCGTGTAGAAGTCCTCGAACCAGCGCGCTGCAGTCGCCCACGCGGCGTCCGGCTGCGGCATCGCGTGGATCTGCGCGGCGCGGTACACGGTGTCGATGGCATCCGGTGCCACCACAACCCGGCCGGCAGCCACCGGCTCGTCCAGGAACAGCCCCTTGCCTGCACCTTCGATCCGCGACGGGGCAATGCGGTGACGCGGGAGGACCATGCGGTTCGCCGTGCAGCCGGGGCCTCACAGTCTAGCGCCACGCCGGGATCCGGCCGACGGCGCCGGTCGCTGCCGACCGGGCCGGGCGAGCCCGGAATGCCCGGCCCGGACCATTGGCCGATCGAAAGGGCCCCTCGCCGCCCGGCGGCTCCGGGGGTTTGGCCGTCGGACGACGAGGGGCCCTGGAGGGACGTGCCGGGGGAACTCGCGCCCGGCGCCCCATGCCTATTGCTGCGACGAGGGAGCGGATCCTCCCAACGCGATCCGGTCGCGGTTCTTCTCGACCGTCTTCAGGCCGATGCCCTTGACCTCGACCAGCTGGTCGGCGCTGCGGAACGGGCCGTGCGCCTCGCGCCAGGCGACGATCGCCTCGGCCTTGGACAGGCCCACGCCGTTCAGGGTCTGGGCGATCTGGGCGGCATCGGCGCTGTTGATGTCGACGCGATCCGCCGCGAGGGCGGCGCCGGCCAGCGCCAGCGAAAGGACGAGGGACTGCAGCAGCATTCGGAACGAGTTCATGGACTTCTCCTGGATGGTGGTCGCGGCATCGGGTGACGCCGGCGGAATCCATCGTGGCGGCAGGACGGGCGCGCCGGCATCGACCAAAGGCGGTTTGCGGGGTCGTCCCTGCGCCCGCGCGCGTGTCGGCAATTGGATTACAGGAGCCCCGCACGCGCCGGCGGGCGCGCCCTCGAAACGGCGCCTTCGCCACCGGACTGTTAAACTCTGCGCCGTTTTTGCCGCCGGGATCACCGATGGACAGCCCCAACGCCGAACGCTTCATCGCCGGGATCTGGGACGACGAGATCGTCCCGCAGCTCACCGAGTACATCCGGATCCCGAACAAGTCGCCAATGTTCGACGCCAAGTGGGCCGAGCACGGCTACATGGACGATGCGGTGAAGCTGATGGAGGGCTGGGCGCGTGCGCAGCCGATCACGGGCATGACCGTGGAGGTGGTGCGCCTGCCCGGCCGGACGCCGCTGATCTTCATCGACATCCCCGGCCAGGGTGAGGACTGCGTGCTGCTGTACGGTCACCTGGACAAGCAGCCGGAGATGACCGGCTGGGCCGACGACCTGGGCCCCTGGAAGCCGGTCCTGCGCGACGGCAAGCTGTACGGACGTGGCGGCGCCGACGACGGCTACGCGATCTTCGGCTCGCTGGCCGCGATCATGGCGCTGCAGCAACAGAAGATTCCGCACAGCCGCTGCGTGGTCATCATCGAGGGCTGCGAGGAGTCCGGGAGCTACGACCTGCCGTACTACGTGGACCATCTGGCCGACCGCATCGGCAGCCCTTCGCTGGTGGTGTGCCTGGACTCGGGCTGCGGCAACTACGACCAGCTCTGGTGCACGACCTCGCTGCGCGGAATGAGCGGTGGCAGTCTCACCGTTTCGGTCCTCGGGGAGGGGGTCCACTCCGGGGACGCCTCCGGCATCGTGCCCTCCAGCTTCCGCGTGCTGCGGCAGCTGCTCTCGCGCATCGAGGACGCGGCGACCGGACGCATCCAGCTGGAGGAACTGTTCGCCGAAATCCCTCCCGGGCGCCTGGAGCAGGCGCGCGCCGCCGCGCAGGTGCTCGGCGATGCGGTCTGGGACAAGTTTCCGTTCCTGCCCGGCATGCGACCGATGCACGCGGACAACACCGAGCTGGTACTCAACCGCACCTGGCGCCCCGCGCTCTCGATCACCGGCCTGGAGGGTGCGCCGGCGCTGGACAACGCCGGCAACGTGCTGCGACCGCACACGTCGGCGAAGCTGTCCCTGCGCCTGCCGCCGACCGTCGACGCGGCGAGTGCCGGCGAAGTCCTCAAGCGCACGCTGCTGGAGGATCCGCCGTACGGTGCCCGGATCGAGTTTGCGCAGGAGAAGTCCGCCAGCGGCTGGAATGCTCCGGCGATGGCGCCCTGGCTGGAGACGGCGATCGGCAAGGCGTCCATGGAATTCTTCGGCAAGCCGCCGGTGTACATGGGCGAGGGCGGGACGATTCCGTTCATGGGCATGCTCGGGGAGAAGTTTCCCGGGGCCCAGTTCGTCATCACCGGCGTGCTTGGTCCGCACTCCAATGCACACGGTCCCAACGAGTTCCTGCACATCGCCACGGGCAAGCGTGTCACGGCATCGGTTGCGCGGGTCCTGGCGGAGCACTTCCAGGCCAGCGGGCGCGGCGAGACCGCCGGAGTCGCCGTACAGGCGGGTGGCGGCGCACACGGCGATCATGGTTGCTGCTGATTCACGCTGCGTGGACGTGGCGTCGCGTAATTCGTCGCGCCGCCCGCTCGAGCGATCATGACCCGGTCGACAGCCATGGTTTCCGCAACCCTCGCCAGCCTGGCCCTGTTGCTCGCGTGCGCTCCAGGTGCGCCCGAGCCGGAGCCGTACGCGCCGGAACCGCCACCGGAGCGTGCGGCCGTACCCACCCACCTGATCGGCGTGCGTTGGCTGCTGGTGGACGGCCTGGGCGGGCTCGAGGACCAGGTCGAGATCTCCCTGTCGTTCGAGGCCGACCGCATCCAGGGCAATGGCGGCTGCAATGCCTACAGCGCCGACTATGCCTTCGATCGGGGTGCACTGGAGGTCGGGCCGATTGCCGCGACCAAGCGCGGCTGTCCGGACCCGGTCGGGGCGGCCGAGCAGCAGTACTTCCAGGCCCTGGGCGGCGCGCGCAGCGTGCAGGCGCAGGACGGAACCCTCAGGATCGAGACCGGCGCCGGCGTCCTGGTCTACCAGCCCCGCAGCTGACCGGGGTCAGGGCGCTGCCAGCGCCCCCGGGTCGGCGAGCTGCGTATGGACCTGCAGGTCCTCGGGTACCGGCGCCGGCTCGTCCAGCAACGCGCGCGCCGCCTCCGAAGCACCTTCGAGCCAGATCGCGCGCTCGTCGGCGCAGAGCAGGACACGTGGCATCCGGTCGTGCACCGCGGCGATCGCCGGAGCGGCCGCGGTCGTGACCACGGTGAACGTCTCCAGGGGCTCGCCCTCGCCGGCCCAGGTTTCCCACAGTCCTGCAAAGCACACGGCACGGCCGTTCTCCGGATGCAGGTAACGGCGTTCGCGGCGGCCGCGCGGCCCGGTCCATTCGACCCAGCCGGAAACCGGCACCAGGCACCGGCGGCGCCTGAAGGCTGCGCGGAAGGCCGGTTTCTCGTGCACCGTTTCGGCGCGGGCATTGAAGGTGTGGCGCGCGATCGTGCGGTCCTTCGCCCACCCCGGGATCAGCCCCCAGGCGGCCTGGGCGAGTTCCGGCCCGGCGACGGTTCCGCGCAGGATCGGTGCACGCACGGTCGGGCGCACCCGCAGCGGCGCATGGAGTGCGATGGCTTCCTCCAGCATGACCTGCAGCGCATCGGCGCCTGCGTAGCGCCGCGCCTGGCTCTGCAGGAAGAACTCCGAGCACATCGGATTCAGCCGGTCTGCCGCGTGGTCGCGTCGGCACGGGCGAAATAGGCGTCGATCGGCATCGGTTCGTCGATTGCGAAGCCCTGGACGTAGTCGACGCCGAGCTCGGCGCAGCGCGCGCGGATGGCTTCGGTCTCCACGTACTCGGCGATCGTCCGCTTCTCCATCACGCGCCCGATATCGGCGATCGCGCGTACGATTGCCAGCGACGTGCGCGAGGATTCGATTTCCCTGACGAAGCTGCCATCGATCTTGTAGTAGTCCACGTCCAGGGCGTGCAGGTACGCGAATGAGCAGAAACCGGTGCCGAAGTCGTCGAGCGCGAACCGGCACCCCATCGACCGCACCGACTGGATGAAGTTCTGCGCACGCGCCAGCTCGCGCACGGCGCTGGTCTCGGTCAGCTCGAAGCAGAGCATTTCCGGGGCGATCGGGGAGTCGGCCAGCCGCCGCCGGAGAAAGCCCGCGAACTCGCCGCTCTCGACCGCGGCTGCGGTGAGGTTGATGCTGCACAGCGATATCCGTGCCGCATGCCCGGGATTGTTCTCGAGCCAGCGCAGGGTGTGGTCGAGCACGTAACGATCCAGGCGCGCGCCCAGCTTGAAGCGCTCTGCAGCCGGCACGAACTGGGTGGGCAGCATCAGCTCGCCAGTCTCGGCATCGCGCATCCGCAGCAGCACCTCGAAATGCAGTCCCGGAAGCGCATCGGCGCCCAGCGGCACGATGCTCTGGCAGAACAGTTCGAAGTGCTGGTGCTCGAGCGCATGGGACAGGCGCATGGCCCAGCGCATCGCCGCGGTGCGGTCCTCCATGCGGCTGCCTTCGAGCGACACGATCTCCACGCGGTTGCCACCGCGCTCCTTGGCGGTGAAGCAGGCGGCGTCGGCCTGTGCGAGCAGGTCGGCGAAATCCACGTCGACCGGCCGGAAGGGCACCAGGCCGATGCTGACCGTGGAGGTCAGTACGTGGCCATCGCGCGCCATGCGGAAACCCGCCACGGCCTCGCGCAGGACGTGCGCCCGCCTGGCGGCGGCGGCGGCCTCGGTATGCCGCATGAGCAGCGCGAACTCGTCGCCGCCGATACGCGCCAGCGTGTCGTGATCGTCGACGAGGCTGGCCAGCACGCTGCTCAGCGCGGTGATCAGCTCGTCGCCGGCGGCGTGACTGGCGATGTCGTTGACCAGCTTGAACTGGTCCAGGTCCAGGTAGGCCAGCGCCATCGATTCGGAGGGATCGCCGTGCTCGACCAGGTCGCGCATCCTGTGCTCGAAGGCCTGGCGGTTGGGAAACCCGGTCAGCGGATCGGTGGTGGCGCGGCGGAGCAGGCGCAGGTTCACGACCCGGTTTTCGTACATCGCGGTGGACAGCATCTGCGGCACGATCGCCAGCACCGACATCATCGCCAGCAGGATCGCGCTCTCGAGCAGGCTGCCGGGCGGATGGAAACCCACCAGCCCGAGCCCCGCGACCATGGTCATGAACACCGCCAGCACGGCGGTGGACAGGTGGGTGAGGATCGGTTCGAAGCGCAGCGCGCTCCACAGCAGCAGCCCCATCGGCAGGCTGGCCAGGCCGATCGCGTAGGGACGGCTGTGGCCGCCGATGCTCAGAACGGCGGCCAGCGACAGGCACATGACGGCGAACCAGGCGGCCTTCTCGCTCCAGTCGGCGTACTCGATGGGAAGACGTTGCCTGGGGCCCTCCAGCGCGGCCGCCACCAGCAGCACCGACGGCGCGATCACGATCAGGCCGAACAGGTCGCCCATTGCCCACTTGGCGAAGGCCGCCGGCACCGCGGTCATCGTGATCATCCCCGAGTGCGCGAGCCCGGCGACCCCGATGGCGGCCGTGATCGACACCATCACCAGGCCTGCGGCCAGCATCACCAGGCCATTGCGCACCGTGAGCGCGTGCATGAGGTCGGGCGCCGCGCGCCGCGCCAGCACCGCACCGGCCACGGCGCCGAGCACGTTGCCTGCCGCCGAGTACGGGACGAACAGTAACGGCACCGATTCCAATCCCAGGTGCACGGTCACCACGCCCACGGCGATGAACGGCCACCATCGCGGGCCGTACACGATCAGAGCGCCGAAGGCGATTCCTGCCGGCGGCCAGATCAGCGTCACCTGGTCGGGGCTTTCGATGAAAAACGTGGCCAGGTGGCCGCCGGCGACATACAGGGCGACCAGGACGACGAAGCGGATCGCGGCGGCCGCCGGGGTGTTCACTGTCCGAGTGTAACCCGCAGCGGCGAACCGCGGATCAGCGCCGCTTGCCGGCTGTCGCTGGGTTGCCGCCGCGCTGCGGCGGGACGAAGAACCAGGTGGCCAGCACCAGCAGTGCGAAGCCCGAGTAGGCGGCCACGAACGCCCAGGCGGGTGCTTCGATGTAGAGCCACCGGGCCAGGACATCTTCGATGAATCCGCCCTGGTAACCGGCATCGCCGGCATGGCGGCGAAGCGCCTGTTCCCACTCGGTCAGGGGGCACAGCGCACCCAGCCACGCCTGCACGGCCACGAACAGCATCAGTCCCAGGTGCGCCAGGCGCAGCCAGAACCGGCGGACCCAGCGCCAGCCGAAGGCGCCGCCGGCCAGGAATGCGAACTCGCCGAGCACGACGAACGCCACGATTCCGACGTGGAGGACCACGAGCGCCTCGGCGAGCGAGGCCGCCGTGGCCGGTTCGAGCTGCGAGACCATTGCCGCGATCATCGGCCCCAGCCTAGTGCCGTGTCCCGGAAGTATCTCACCCATCTCGCTTGGTCTTCGGCCCCGATCCTGCGTTGCTCGTCGTCGCCATAGCGCTGCTATGACTTCTCCTCGCGCCTTGTCTCGGGACCGAATCCGCGGCGCGATCCGGGCAAGATACCTCCGGGACACGACACTAGCCGTTCGCGGCCCATCGCGCGGGCCGCGCGGGACTTTCGCGCCGAGGCATTCTTGGGTACCGTGCACACCCCGCGGCCGGGGCAGGCCCGGCGCCGGTCCCGGTGGGGCCCAGGCGCTGCGTGCATGGCCGCACTGCCCCTGCCCGACACACGGAGTAGCTTCGACCGATGTCCCGACGTTTCCAGATGCGCCGGTCCCCGATCCATGGCCGGGGCGTGTTTGCAGTGACCGACATTCCCGCCGACGAGCGCCTGGTCGAGTACACCGGCCGGCTGCTGACCCATGCGCAGGCCGACCGCGCGTACGGCGAGCTGCCCGACGATGGGCATACCTTCCTGTTCACGCTGAACGACCACTACGTGATCGACGCCAACGTCGGTGGCAACACCGCGCGCTGGATCAACCACAGCTGCGATCCGAATTGCCAGGCGGTCCTCGAGGAGGACGAGGACGGCGATCCGTGCGCCGACCAGGTGTTCATCGAGACCCTGCGTCCGGTCCGGGCGGGGGAGGAGTTGACCTACGACTACGGCATCGTGCTCGACGAGCCGCACACGGCGGAAAAGAAGCGGATCTGGACCTGCCACTGCGGCGCCCGTGCCTGCACCGGCACCATGCTCAAGCCCAAGCGCAAGCCCAAGCGCAAGCGCAAGCCCAAGCGCCGCTGAACCGACATGGATGCCAGATCCGCTCGGTAGGCCGGACCGCGAGGCGGTGACGGTTTCCGGGGCCGCCGCGGGTGTATCCCTGTAGGCTGCGGACGCGCCATCCCTGGCGCGTACGCCCCCGGAAACCGTCCCGCCCCGCGGTCCTCCCGCTTCCGTTTCGTATCGTCGTCCCCCTGTAGGAGCCGGCGTTGCCGGCGATGTGCACTGCGACAACACCCGCCAATGCGCGTGGGAGCAGCCCATCGCCGCGATCGGCGCACCATCCGGCGCCGGCCGGGCACGCCCCGCACGCCCGTGCGCCCCTACACTGGCACCCTGCCACCGGCCCGCGCGCGCAATGCGCAAGATCCTCCACGTCGACATGGATGCGTTCTACGCTTCGGTCGAGCAGCGCGACGATCCCGCGCTGCGCGGCCGGCCCGTGGTCGTTGCCTGGCGCGGGCCGCGCTCGGTGGTCTGCGCGGCCTCCTACGAGGCGCGCCGGTCCGGCGTGCGCTCGGCGATGCCGGCGGTGCGGGCCGAGCGGCTGTGCCCGGACGCGGTGTTCGTGGCGCCGGACTTTGCCCGATACCGGGCGGTTTCGCGCCAGATCCGCGGGATCTTCGGGCGCCACACCGAGCTGATCGAGCCGCTGTCGCTCGACGAGGCCTACCTGGATGTCACCTGCAATGCGACCGGGCTGCCGAGCGCCACCGCCGTGGCGCAGGCGATCCGCGAGCAGATCCGCGAGGAGACCGGGCTGACCGCCTCGGCGGGGGTGGCACCCAACAAGTTCCTGGCCAAGATCGCCTCGGACTGGCGCAAGCCCGACGGCCTGTTCGTGATCCGGCCGCACCAGGTCGAGGCGTTCCTGGCGCCGTTGCCGGTCGGACGGATCCACGGCGTTGGCAAGGTCATGGAGCGCAGGCTGGCCGAGTTGGGTGTGCGGACGGTCGGCGACCTGCGCAGCTGCGGCCGCAGCTTCCTCGAGGGGCAGTTTGGAAGCTGGGGAGGGCGGCTCCACGAGTTGTCGCTGGGCATCGACGAGCGTCCGGTGGAGCCGTGGCGCCCGGTGCAGTCGGTGTCGGCCGAGGACACCTTCGAACACGATCTGGGCCTGGCGGAGCTGGAACCTGCAATCCGCCGCCTGGCTGCGAAAACCTGGGAGGCAGCCCGGCGCACCCCGCGGGTCGGTCGCACCGTCGTGCTCAAGCTCAAGACGCGCCAGTTCCGGTTGCTCACGCGCAGCCACACGCCACCGACGCCACCCGGATCCGGCGAGGCGCTCACGGCGATCGCCCTGGGCCTGCGCGAGCGGGTCGGGTTGCCGGCGCGGACGCTGTACCGCCTCGCCGGCGTGGGGCTGGCCAACTTCGCCGACGCCGACCGCGTGCAGGAGCAGTCGCCACTGTTCGATCGCCCCGACCCGTGATGCGGGCGCGATGGTGGCGCCGACCATGGCCTCTCGCGGTCGTGCCTCCACGCGAGTATCTTTGGGGCCCGCACAGTCGCCGCACCCTGGGGAGGGGACCATGGCTCGCGAGAAGGTACCGACGCTCGAAACGTTCGTGGACGGTGTGGAGAAACGCAATCCGGGTCAGCCGGAGTTCGTGCAGGCGGTCAAGGAAGTGGCCGAAAGCGTGCTCGAATACATCCGCGAGCACCCCAAGTACCACGAGCACCAGATCCTCGAGCGCCTGGCCGAGCCCGACCGGGTGATCTCCTTCCGCGTGTGCTGGCACGACGACGAGGGCAACGTCCGCGTCAACCGCGGCTACCGCATCCAGAACAACAACGCGATCGGGCCCTACAAGGGCGGCATCCGCTTCCATCCGACCGTCAACCAGGGCGTGCTGAAGTTCCTGGCCTTCGAGCAGACCTTCAAGAATGCGCTCACGGGGCTGCCGATGGGGGGCGCCAAGGGCGGCGCCAATCTGGATCCCAAGGGCAAGTCCGACGCCGAGATCATGCGTTTCTGCCAGGCCTTCATGTCGGAGCTGTACCGGCACCTGGGCGAGGACACCGACGTACCCGCCGGCGATATCGGCGTGGGCGGCCGAGAGATCGGCTACATGTTCGGACAGTACAAGCGCATCACCAACCGCTATGTCGGTGTGCTGACCGGCAAGGGCCTGGAGTTCGGCGGCAGCCCGATCCGCGTCGAGGCCACCGGCTACGGCGCGGTGTACTTCATGGAGGACATGCTCAAGCGCCGCGACCGCCGCATCGAAGGGCAGGTCTGCCTGGTTTCCGGATCGGGCAACGTCGCCCAGCACGCGGTCGAGAAGATCCTGCACCTGGGCGGCAAGCCGGTCACCCTGAGCGATTCGACCGGCTTCATCCACGACAGCAACGGCATCGACGAGGAAAAGCTGGCCTGGGTGAAGGAGCTGAAGAACCGGCGCCGCGGCCGCATCGCCGAGTACGCCGAAAAGTTCGGCGCCGAGTTCCACGCCGACAAGGGGCCGTGGGGCGTTCCGGGGCACCTGGCCTTCCCCTGTGCCACGCAGAACGAGATCAGCGGCGACGACGCCCGCACCATGCTGGAGAACGGGGTGTATGGCGTGTCCGAAGGCGCCAACATGCCCTCGGAGCTCGAGGCCGTGCACCTGTTCCAGGCCGCCCGGATCTTCTTCGCCCCGGGCAAGGCCGCCAACGCCGGTGGCGTGGCCGTATCCGGCCTGGAGATGAGCCAGAACTCGGCGCGCATCACCTGGAAGGAGCCGGAGCTGCAGCGGCTGCTGCGCGACATCATCCAGGAGATCCATGACCGCTGCGTACGCTACGGCAGCGACGAGGGCGACGACGGCTACATCGACTACGTCAAGGGCGCCAACATCGGCGGTTTCGTCAAGGTCGCCGATGCGATGATCGCGCAGGGCGTGGTATAGGGCTCAGTCTTCCTCGGCCTTGGGCCGCCACGACTCGGTGAGCTGCCTCTGCACCTGGGGCGGTACCGGCTCGTAGTGGCTGAACTCGATCGTGTAGCGGCCCTGGCCACCGGTCATGGCCTTGAGCTCGTTGCTGTAGTCGGCGATCTCCGCCAGCGGGATCTGCGCCTTGACGACGATCTCGCCGCCGCGCCTGGAGTCGGTGCCGTTGATGCGCGCGCGCTTCGACGCCAGGCCGCCGGTAATGTCGCCCATGTACTGGTCCGGCACCGATACATCGACGTTCACGATCGGCTCCAGTACCAGCGGCCGTGCCTTGCCCACGGCGTCCAGGAAGGCCTTCTTGCCGGCGGTGATGAAGGCCACCTCCTTGGAGTCGACCGGGTGGGTCTTGCCGTCGTAGACGATCACGCGCACATCCTGCATGTGGTAACCGGCCAGCGCCCCGGTGTCGAGCACCTGACGCACGCCCTTCTCCACGGCCGGAATGAACTGGTTCGGGATGGTGCCGCCCTTGACCTCGTCGACGAATTCGAAGCCGGTGCCGCGCGGCAGCGGCTCCACGCGCAGGAACACCTCGCCGAACTGGCCGGCGCCGCCGGTCTGTTTCTTGTGGCGGTGGTGGTCATCGGCGCGGGAGGAGATGGTTTCGCGATACGCGATCCTGGGCGGCCGGGAGACGACCTCGACGCCGTAGCGGTCGTTGAGGCGTTCCAGGGTCACTTTCAGGTGCAGTTCCCCGAGGCCGCGGATGACCGATTCGTTGAGCTCCATGTTGTGCTCCATGCGCAGGCACGGATCCTCCTCTCCCAACCGCGCCAGACCGTTGCCCAGCTTCTGCTCCTGGCCCTTGTGCCGGGGCTCGATGGCCAGACCGAACATGGGCTGCGGGAAATCGATCGGCTTGAGCCGGATCTCGTCCTCGGCGTGGCTGTCGTGCAGCACCGCGTCGAAGTGGATGTCCTCCACCTTGGCCACCGCCGCGATGTCGCCCGGGATGGCATCGTCGATCTCGATGTGGTCCTTGCCGCGCAACCGGAACAGGTGGCCGACCTTGAACGGCTTCTTGCCGTCATCGATGTACAGCTGGGTATCCCTGCGCACCGTGCCCTGGTAGATGCGGAAGATGCTCAGCTTGCCGACGAAGGGGTCGTTGACGATCTTGAAGACGTCGGCCACGACGTGACGCGAGGGATCGGGCACCGATTCGAAGTGCGCGCCGCTGGAGCCCTTGAGGAACGGCGGCGGATTGGCCTCGGCGGGATTGGGCAGCAGCTTCTCGAACAGCCCCGTCAGTTCGGCCACGCCGGTGCCGGTGCGTGCCGAGACGAAGCAGATCGGCACCAGGTGGCCCTCGCGCAGGCACTGCTCGAAGGCGTCGTGCAGCTCCTGTCCCGAAAGGGCCGCTTCACCCTCCTCCAGGTAATGGCCCATGACGTCTTCGTTGACTTCCACGACCTGGTCGATGATGCGCTGGTGCGCCTCGGAGACCGGCCCCAGGTCGGAGTCGCCGTCGGTGTTGAAGAAGCAGTCGATGACCCGGGTGCCGCCGTCGGCAGGCAGGTTGATCGGAAGACATTCGGTGCCGAAGGCTTCGCGCAACTGCTCGACCAGGGCGCCGATGTCCACGCCTTCGTGGTCGATCTTGTTGACGACGAGCATCCTGCACAGGCGCCTGGCCCTGGCGTAGTCCATCATGCGCTGGGTCGTGTGTTCGATGCCGTTGGCGGCATTGACCACCACTGCGCAGGTTTCCACCGCCGCCAGCGCCGAAAGCGTGGGACCGCGGAAGTCCGGGTAGCCGGGGGTGTCGATCAGGTTGACGTGGACCCCGCCGTGGTCGATCGAGGCGATCGTGGAGTTGATGGAGTGGCCGCGTTGCCGCTCCATCGGGTCGAAGTCCGAGACGGTGTTGCCGCGCTCGATGTTTCCGGCTGTCTGGATCTCGCCGCCGGCAAGCAGCAGGGCCTCGAACAGCGTGGTCTTGCCGGCGGCGGCGTGGCCCACCAGTGCCACGTTGCGGATGTCCTGTGTGCTGTAGTTGGGCATCGGTGCGCTCCTTCCCTTTGCCGCAACCGGCGGGATGCATCCGTCGGCCGCAGTCAATGCGAATCGGACGCCATGCCCGTCGCCGGAGCGCACTGCCTTGGGCGCTTCGAGTGCGCCGCAGGCGGTCATGGCGTGACGGACGGGTCCTCCCGGACCGGGTGCCGTCCCGGGGATAGCCTTCCACCGCGGCACGTGACGGTCAAGCCGAGCAGCCAGGATCTCCGGATTCACGGCGCGCTGTCGTCGTGGCGGAAACAATTCCGCCGCATTCCCGACGAGGAGGACGACCATGGCGACGATCGAGCGCAAGGCCACTGCCCGCTGGCAGGGCGACCTGAAGAGCGGCAAGGGCAGCCTGACCCTGCCAAGCGGCGTGTTCGAAGACCAGCGCTACTCGTTCCACACGCGATTCGGTGACGAGAAGGGCACCAACCCCGAGGAACTGCTGGGCGCCGCCCATGCCGGCTGTTTCACGATGGCGCTGGCCAAGCTGCTGGGCGAGGCCGGCCACACGGCCGAACGCCTGGAGACGGTGGCGGTGGTCAGCATGAGCATGGGCGATGGGCCGCCGACCATCTCGGGCATCGAACTGCAGCTCAGGGCCACCGTTCCGGGGATCACGCGCGAGGCCTTCGAGAAGCTGGCGCAGGTGGCCAAGGCCGGTTGCGTGATCTCGCGCGCGCTGTCGGTGCCGGTGTCCCTGGATGCCCGCCTGGAGGATTGAAGCCGCTGGCGGCCGGCCGGGGCTGCGTCGGCCTGCACCGCGGCCTTGCCGCACCCCCGGCGCGAACCACTGACCTGGTTCAGAGGTTCCTGAACGGATCCTGGCACCGTCGGCGGCGTTAACTGGCGATTCAAGGGCGAGCGCCTAGTTTCGTGACCGAGCGATGCGGTGGCGCATCGCACGGAGAAGCGACATGAAACGAGCCCTCGCAGCGACCCTGGCCATCGCCGGCCTGTCGGTGGGTGGATCGGCCATTGCGGAGCACGAGTACGACGGCCGTGGCGGTTTCCGCGACGCCGGCGCCTACTACGACTACGCCGAGGTCCTGAGCGTGGATCCCGTGATCGACTACATCCGCGAGCCGGCGACCCGGCGCGAATGCTGGGAGGAGCCGGTCTACTACCGCAGGGGCGGCTACTACCGCGACCGCGACCGTACGCCGGGGCTCGTCGGCGCGATCGTCGGCGGCGTGATCGGCAACCAGTTCGGCAGCGGCCGGGGCCGCGACGCGGCCACCGTGTACGGTGCGGCGCTGGGGTATTCGGCCGCGCGCGACGCACAGCGTGACCGTTACTACTACGGCGGCCGTCCCTACCGTACCTACGAGACGCGCTGCGACGTCCGCCGCGACTATCGTCCGGACGAGCGCGTGGTCGGGTACGAGGTGACCTACGACTACAACGGCCAGATCGGACGCGTGCGGACCTCGCACCACCCGGGCGACACCATCCGGGTGCGCGTGAACGTCGACCCGATTCCGTAAGGGAACCTCTGGACAAATTCAGAGGTTCGCGCGCCATCGATGGCGCGCGCGCGGATCAGGCACACAAGCGCTTGATCCGGCGAGCCTGATCCAGCCTGTCCCGAGCCTGTCGAAGGGTCCGGTCTCGCCCGGTCCGGCGCCAGTCCGGACCCGGACCCGCACGCCGCTGCGCCGTGGATGGATCCGGTGGGGCTTGCCCTGCGACCTGCGCATCGCGATCCTGTTGGCCCAGTCGCCGCCGGGCCATGCAATGATCCGTTCATTCCTTCTGGCGCTCACGCTGTCCCCTTTCAGCGTCGTCGCCCAGACCACGATGCTGGTCAATGCGCGGATCCACACGGTGGACGCGGGTGCACCGCGCGCGCGGGCGCTGGCCTGGGAGGCGGACGGGCGCCTGGTGTTCGTGGGTGGCGCCGCTGCGGCGCGCGAGCGGTTTCCCGACGCGACGGTGATCGACGCCGGCGGCCGCACCGTGGTGCCGGGACTGATCGATGCGCACGCGCACCTGATGGGCCTGGGGCTGGCGCTGATGCGGGCCGACCTGACCGGCACCACCGACAAGGCCGACGTCATCGCACGGCTGCAGGCCTTCGCGGCCGACCTTCCGGCCGACGGCTGGCTGCTCGGACGTGGCTGGGACCAGAACGACTGGCCGGAGCAGCGCTACCCGACCGCGGCCGACCTGGATGCGGCGTTTCCGGGCCGCCCGGTCTGGCTCGGGCGCATCGACGGCCACGCCGGCTGGGCCAACACGGCGGCAATGCGGGCGGCCGGCGTGGACCTGTCCGGCGACTGGCAGCCGGATGGGGGCCGCATCCTGCGGCAGGACGGCGAGCCCACGGGCATCTTCGTGGATACGGCGGCGCAGCTGGTCGAGAAGGTCGCGCCGCCGCCCTCGGAGGAGGCGCTCGAGCAGGCGCTGGAGCGCGCGCTGGCCGCGGCCGCCCGCCATGGGCTGACCGGGGTGCACGACGCCGGCACCTCGCTGCAGGACCTGGCGCGCTACCGGCGCTTCGCTGATGCCGGGCGGCTGACGCTGCGGGTGTACGCGATGGCCGACGGCGACGCCGCAGCGCTGCAGGCGCTGTGTGCCATGGGCCGCTACGAGCATGCCGGCGGGCGGCTGGCGATGCGTGCACTCAAGCTCTATGCCGACGGGGCGCTGGGCAGCCGCGGGGCGGCGTTGCTGGCCGACTACAGCGACGAGCCGGGCCATCGCGGCCTCCTGGTCACGGCGCCCGACGCCCTTCGGAAGGCGATCGACAAGGCGGTCCGCTGCGGGGTCCAGGTTGCCACCCACGCAATCGGCGACCGCGGCAACCGAGGTGTGCTCGATGCCTATGCGCGCTGGTTGCCCGGCAAGGACCTGCGCTGGCGCATCGAGCACGCGCAACTCGTCGCGCTCCAGGACATTGCGCGCTTCGCGACGCTGGAGGTGATCGCCTCGGTGCAGCCCACCCATGCGACCTCGGACATGCCCTGGGCCGGGGACCGCGTCGGCGAGTCGCGGCTGGCCGGCGCCTATGCCTGGCAGCGTTTCCGCGACGCCGGTGCAAGGCTGGCATTGGGTTCGGATTTTCCGGTCGAGTCGGTGGATCCGATGCTGGGGCTGTACGCGGCGGTGACACGCCAGGACCGCTCGGGCCATCCTCCCGGCGGCTGGTTGCCCTCGCAACGGCTGACGCCGGAGCAGGCGCTGCGCGGCTTCACGATCGACGCCGCCTACGCGGGTTTTGCCGAAGACCGGGTCGGGTCGCTGGCAGTGGGCAAGCGCGCCGATTTCGTGGTCCTGTCCGAGGATCCGCTGGCGGTGGCACCGGCTGCCGTCGACGACATCCGTGTCCTGGCGACCTACGTGGATGGCCGGGCGGTCTACCGCGCCGGCAACGGCGGCAGATGACCCGGCGCTTCTCGTGCGGCCGCTGCAGGCGCGGCCCATGGCCGCAATCGGCCCGCGGAGTCCCACCGACCAGGCGCTGTGGGAGCGGCCGATGGGCCGCGATCGGCGCTCCGCACCCTCGCATAAATGCCACATTCGCTCCGTAGGCCGGCCCGCGGGCCGGTGACGGTTTCCGGGGCCGCCGCGAGTACCTCCCTGTAGGCTGCGGACGCGCCATCCATGGCGCGTCCGCCCCCGGAAACCGTCACCGCCCCGCGGTCCTCACGCGTCCGTTCCGTGTCGCCGTCGCCCTGTAGGAGCCGGCGTCGCCGGCGAACCACCCCCGCCATGACGCCCGGCAATGCGGCGTGGGAGCGGCCCATGGCCGCGATCGGGGATGCGAAGCCGCCACCGGCGAGCCGTCGTCGCAGCGACCCATGGCCCGGGCGCGGGTTCAGTCCAGCCGGATCACCCCGTCGATGCGCGTGACCGTGCGTCCGCCGATCTCGATGGAGGCATCGTCCGCGCAGACCCACACGCGGCCTTCGCGGTCGACCTCGCGGCCCTGGCTGACGACCCAGCGCGGCGCGGGCAGGGCCCCGGCCTGGCGCAGGAATGCCGCCACCGCCGCGTTGCCGCTGCCGCACACCGGATCCTCCGGGATCGCCTCGCCGGGCGCGAACGAGCGCACCACGAAGCGGACATCGCCCGCCTCCTCCGGCCCGTAGACGGTCACGCCGACCGCCGTGGCGCGCACACACAGCGCAGCCACGGCGGCGAAATCCGGCGCCAGCGCGCGCACCGCGGGCCCGCTCTCCAGGCGCGCGACGATCCAGACCGGGCCGACATCGATGGCGCGTGGCGCGGGCGTGTCCGCGACGACCGCGCCCAGTGCGGCCGACAGCGCCCCGGCCATGGCCGCATCCGGCGCGTGCAGCTTCGGCTCGGGCGCCTGCACGAACAGACGGCGGAAGCCATCGCCGGACTCCACCCGCAGCGGCAACAGGCCGGCGCCGCACTCCTGCACCAGACGGCCCTCGCGCGCGCTGGCCACGCCGGCCTCCATGGCCGCATGCGCCGTGCCCAGGCTCGGGTGCCCGGCGAAGGGCAGTTCGCGGCGCGGTGTGAAGATGCGCACGCGGTAGCTGGCCTCGGCCGTGGTCGGCGGCAGCACGAAAGTGGTTTCCGACAGGTTGGTCCAGCGGGCGATCGTCTGCATGTCCCGGGCTTCGAGCGCCTCGCCATCCAGGATCACGGCCACCGGGTTGCCGCCGAAGTTCGCCGGCGAGAACACATCGACCTGTTTGAAGGCGACGCAGCGCATGGGCCGATCCGTATCGTGAACCGCCGAAAGGGTAGCATCGGTGCCGCGCCGCCCGGGGCGCCGCACCCGCGGGCCTCAGGCGGGATCCGACCGCCGGCGCGGCTGGTCGCGACGGCGCCGGACGAAGTCGCGCAGGCGCCGCTCCATCGTCTCCAGCGCGGCATTGGCGGTGGCGTAGGGCTCCGCACCGGTGCCTTCGGTATCCAGGGCGCCGCCGGCCAGGTGCACGCGTACGTGCACCCGGTACGGATTGCCGTGGGTCTGGCGGCGACCCTGCGCCTCGATCACGCAGTGACAGCTGACGATGTCCTCGGCCAGACGCGGAAGCCGTCCCGCGCGCTCTTCGACGGCCGCGCGCAGGGCTGGCGAGACATCCACGCCATGGAAGGTCACTTCGATGCGGGCGGTCATGTAGCGGGTTCCTGGTCGACCTGCAGGCAGTATCCGCCGAATCCGGCGCTCAGGTCCGGCGGTCCATGACGCGCGAACCGCTGAACTGGTTCCAAGGTTCTTAAGTGCTCCCTAGGCCCCCATCGCGATTTCTGGCATCCTGCGGGCCGTCGGGCGCACACCGTGCCGGTGGCGTCGGAACTGCCGACCCCTATCCGCGATGACTCCAGGTTCGTCCGCTCCCGCCGCCGCCAGCGGCCGCTGGATCGTGCTCAAGTTCGGCGGTACCAGCGTGTCGCAACGTGCCCGCTGGGACGGCATCCGTGCCATCGCGGCTGCGCGCCGCGACGACGGACTGCGTGTGCTCATCGTGGTCTCGGCGCTGACCGGCGTGACCAACGCCCTGCAGGCGCTTGCCGAAGGCGACGGTGCCGCCGGCCCGGTGCTGGCGGAACTGGCGCAGCGCCACCGGGCATTCGCCGCCGAGCTCGGCCTGGACGCCGACGCGGTGATCGGCGGCCGGCTGGCCGCGTTGGAGGCCCTGGCAGTGGATCCGCGGGCGCGCGCGCGTACGCTGCCATGGCAGGCCGAGCTGCTCGCGCAGGGTGAGCTGCTTTCCAGCGCGCTGGGCGCGGCCTGGCTGAGCGTCGGCGGCATCGCCACCACCTGGTGCGACGCCCGCGGGTTCCTGTCGGCACGGCGCCTTCCGCACCACAGCGAATGGGCCACCCGGCTCTCGGCCGTGTGCGAGACGCCGGCCGATCCGGCCTGGCAGGCGCGATTCGCGGAGCAGGGGCAGGTGGTGATCACCCAGGGCTTCGTCGCCCGCAGCGAAGACGGCAGTACCGTGGTGCTGGGCCGCGGCGGCTCGGACACGTCGGCGGCCTATTTCGGCGCTTTGCTCGATGCCGTACGCGTGGAAATCTGGACCGACGTCCCGGGCATGTTCAGCGCCAACCCGCGGCAGGTGCCCGATGCCCGGCTGCTGACAGGGCTGGACTACGACGAGGCGCAGGAGATCGCGACCACCGGGGCGCGGGTGCTGCATCCGCGCAGCATCGCGCCGTGCCGCGAGGCGCGCGTGCCGATCCAGATCCGCGACAGCGCGCATCCGCAGCTGCCCGGTACCACCATCGGTGCGCTGGCGCGCACCGTTCCCGGGGTCAAGGCGATCAGTACCCGCCGCGGCATCGTGCTGGTGTCGATGGAGACCGTGGGCATGTGGCAGCAGGTCGGGTTCCTGGCCGACGTGTTCGAGCAGTTCAAGCGCCATGGCCTGTCGGTGGACCTGATCGGATCGAGCGAGACCAACGTGACCGTCTCGCTGGATCCGAGCGACAACCTGGTCAGCTCCAACGTGCTCGAGGCACTGTGCACGGACCTTGCGCGCGTGTGCCGGGTCAAGGTGATCGCCCCGTGCAGTGCGGTGACGCTGGTGGGTCGCGGGATGCGCTCGCTGCTGCACCGGCTCACCGACGTGATGGCCGAGTTCGGCCGCGAGCGCGTGCACCTGATCTCGCAGTCGTCCAACGACCTGAACCTGACCTTCGTGGTCGACCAGGACCTGGGCGAGGGCATGCTGCCGCGCCTGCACGAGCTGCTGATCCACGCCGGCGCGATGCCCGTGCAGGACAAGGACGTGTTCGGGCCGAGCTGGCGGCGACTGGCGGACGCCGCGGCAGCCGCGCCTCCGGCCTGGTGGCGCGCGCGGCGGGAGCGGCTGCTGGAACTGGCGGCACGCGGCACCCCGCGCTACGTCTACGACCTCGACACCGTGCGTGCGCGGGCGCGCGCACTCAAGGCCGTGGCAGCGCTCGACGCCCGCCTGTATGCACTCAAGGCCAATGCGCACCCGGCGATCCTGCGGGTACTCGAGGCCGAGGGATTCGGGTTCGAATGCGTTTCCCGGGGCGAGCTCGAACACGTGTTCGCCACGCTGCCCGGGCTCGATCCGGCAAGGGTGCTGTTCACGCCGAGCTTTGCACCGCGCAGCGAATACGAACGCGCCTTCGCGCTGGGCGTGCACGTCACGCTGGACAGCATCTGGCCGCTGCAGCAGTGGCCGGAACTGCTGCGCGGGCGCAGCGTGTTCCTGCGACTGGACCCGGGCTTCGGTCGTGGCCACCACGAAAAGGTGCGCACCGGCGGGCAGGGCGCGAAGTTCGGGCTGCAGGCTGCCGACCTTCCGGGCTTCCTGTCGCTGGCCCGCGCCAACGATGTGCTGGTGCATGGACTGCACGCCCACCTGGGCAGCGGCATCCTGGATCCGGCCCACTGGCGCGAGGTGCTGCTGCAGCTGGCCAGCATCGCCGAGCAGGTGGGCACGGTCTCGGTGCTGGACCTGGGCGGTGGTATCGGCGTCCCCGGCGACCCCGAACAACCGCCGTTCGACGTCGCGGGGCTGGGCCGTCACCTGGACGAACTCAGGCAGGCGTACCCCGGCTACGCGCTGTGGCTTGAGCCTGGCCGCTTCCTGGTCGCCGAGGCCGGCGTGCTGCTGGCCCGCGTGACGCAGGTCGCGCGCAAGGGAGAGACCGTGCGTGTAGGCATCGATGCGGGCATGCATACGCTGCTGCGGCCGGCGCTGTACAACGCCTGGCACGAGATCGTGGACCTGGACCGGCTCGATGCGCCACAGGCGGGCGTGTACGACATCGTAGGGCCGATCTGCGAGAGTGGAGACGTTCTGGGGTTTCGCCGCGGCCTGCCCGAGCCGGGGGAGGGCGATGTCATCCTGGTGGCCAACGTCGGCGCCTATGGCGCGGTGATGGCATCGGGCTACAACCGCCGGGCGCTGCCCGAGGAGGACGTCATCGATGGCTGAGGGCAGCTTCCGCCGCGATGCCGTCCAGGCTTTCCGCTTCGTGCGCTACGGGCTGGAACCGGCCACCGGTGAAATCGGGCTGGTGTATGCCTTCGACGACGGGCCCGAGCTGGTCGAGCGGCTGGTCGTGCCCGGTGCACCGTTCGCGGCCGAGGCTGCCGGTGGCGTTGCCGTGGATCGGGCGCTGCGACTGCTGCACCTGATCGCAGGAGTGAGCTACTACAAGGCCGCGGTGCCACCGCGCATCGAAGTCGCCGACGGTCCGCTCGATGCGCCGACCGCCGCGCTGCTGACGATGATCTACGAGAACGGCCTGGCCGAGTTCGCCTACCGCAACGGCCTGGACCTGCATGGCCGCATCCGTTTCCCCCACGATGCGCGTGCGCCGGCCCCGGTCACCGTGCCGGGGACGGGCGATCGCGCCCTGGTCGCCATCGGCGGCGGCAAGGATTCGCTGGTCAGCATCGAGGCGCTGCGTGCGGCCGGGGTCGGGCAGACCGTGGCCTGGATCGGCGGCTCGCAGCTGATCGCCGCGTGCGCCGCCCGCACCGGCCTGCCGTCGCTGAATGTCTCCCGCGCACTGGCGCCGGAGCTGTTCGAATACAACCGCCAGGGCGCCTGGAACGGCCACATTCCGGTCACGGCGATCAATTCCGCCGTGCTGGTGGTCACCGCGCTGCTGACCGGGCACGGCCAGGTGGTGTTCTCCAACGAGCGCTCGGCCAGCTACGGCAGCACGATCGCCGGAACCGGCGAGGTCAACCACCAGTGGAGCAAGGGCTGGGAGTTCGAACACGCCTTCGGTGGGTACCTGCACGAGCACGTGACCGGCGACCTGGCCTACTACTCGCTGCTGCGGCCGCTCTCGGAGCTGGGCGTGGCCCGGCGCTTTGCCGCCATCGACGGGTACGACGCCCATTTCTCCAGTTGCAACCGCAACTTCCACATCCTGGGCGAACGTCCCGCCAGCCGCTGGTGCGGGCAGTGCCCCAAGTGCCGCTTCGTATTCCTGGCCCTGGCGCCGTTCATGCCCAAGCCGCGGCTGCTGGCGATCTTCGGGCGCAACCTGCTGGACGATCCGGCCCAGGCTCCGGGTTACGATGCGCTGATGGAGTTCCGCGACCACAAGCCGTTCGAATGCGTCGGCGAGGCCCGCGAGTCGCGTGCCGCCTTCGCCACGCTCGCCGCGCGGCCGGAATGGCGCGAGGATGCACTGGTGCAGCGCTTCGCGCGCGAAATCGCGCCGCAGGTCGACGCCGGCGACCTGGCCCTGCAGCCGCTGCTGGAGCCGGACCGGATACACCGTATCCCGGGAACCGTGCTGGAGCGACTGGGTGAAGATTTCCGAGCTCGCTGACCGCCGCGTCGCGATCTGGGGCTATGGCCGCGAGGGCCGGGCGGCGTTGGCGGCGCTGCGCTGGCGGCTGCCGCGGCAGCCGCTGGCCCTGCTATGCGCCGAGTCCGAGGCGCAGGACGCACGCATGCTGGAGGATCCGCAGCTGCTGATCGTGACCGGCGAGCCGACCCCGGAGGCGCTGCGCGAGTTCGAGGTGGTGATCAAGTCCCCGGGCATCAGTCCCTATCTCGAGCCCGCGGCCTCGGCCATCGCCGCCGGGGTGCGCTTCACATCCGGCACGGCGCTGTGGTTCGCCGAGCACCCCGAAGCGCTGACCATCTGCGTGACCGGGACCAAGGGCAAGAGCACGACCTGTGCGCTGATCGCGCACCTGCTGCGCGCAGGCGGACATCGCACCGCGCTGGCCGGCAACATCGGTCTGCCGGTGCTGGACCTGCTCGAGATCGAGCCGCCACCCGACTACTGGGTGATCGAGCTGTCCAGCTACCAGACCCGGGAAGCCGGCTTCGCCGACGTCGCCGTAGTGTTGAACCTGTTCCCCGAGCATCTGGACTGGCACGGATCCGAAGCGCGCTACGTCAACGACAAGCTGGCGCTGATCCGCGAGGGTTCGCCCGATCGCATCGTGCTCAATGCCGCCGACGCGCGGCTGGCGGCGCTGCCCCTGCCCGGTGCCGACGTGCGCTGGTTCTCCAATGCCGATGGCTGGCACCCCAGTGGGGGCACGCTGATGCGCGGGGCCGAGCCGGTTCTGGATCTGGGCGAGCTGCCGCTGCCGGGCACCCACAACCACCGCAACCTGTGTGCTGCGCTGACGGCGATCGAGGCGCTGGAACTGGATGCGAGCGCGCTGGCCCCGGCCGCCAAGGCGTTCCAGCCGCTGCCGCACCGGCTGCAGTCGCTGGGCGTGCGCGAGGGCATCGAGTACGTCAACGATTCCATCAGCACCACGCCGCAGGCCGCCGTGGCGGCGCTGGAGTGCTATGCCAACCGCCGCGTGGCGATCATCGTGGGGGGCTACGACCGCGGGCTGGACTGGTCGGTGTTCGAGGAGCACGTGGCGGTCTCGCCGCCGCATGCAGTGCTGGCCCAGGGGCAGAACGGTCCGCGGATCGCCGCCCAGCTCGGTGCCACGGCCCGCAAGGCGCACTTCGAGCTGCGCGACTGCGCCGACCTGGAGCCGGCGGTCCGGTTGGCCGAGAAGATGCTCGGCGGCAACGGCGTGGTGTTGCTCTCACCCGGTGCCCCGAGCTTTCCGCGCTATCGCGACTACGTCGAACGCGGCAAGCACTTCGCGCGGGTGGCCGGATTCGACCCGGCTTCGATCGTCGCCATCCACGGCCTCGGCGTGTCCTGAGGCGCCAAGGCACCCTCCCGCCCGGGGACCTCGCCGCCGATTTGAACTTTCACGCCGCTCAGGCAGACTGGACGCCCTGCTCCAGCCCTGAGTGCCATGGTCGCAGCACCGCCGCCGCAAGGCCGCGCCCGAGCGTTGTTCGTGATCCTGCCGCTGCTGCTTGCGTTGGCCGCGACGGCTGTGTTCGCCCAGGACGCGCCGGCGCTGCGCCAGTTCAGTGTGGTCGACTCGGGGCTGCGGGTGGACCAGTTGCTGGAGGGGCGTTACGACGCCCAGTTCCTTCCGGTCGCGGGCGCACGTGCGAACCTGCGCGCAGGCGGCGAGTACACGCACTGGCTGCGCCTGGACGTGGATCGGACCGACGCCCCGCAGGTGCTGGTGCTCGAGCCGGTCCCGGCCGATCGGATCAACGTGTTCGCGGCGGGCCCGGGCGGCCGCTACGCGGAAACCGGCCTGCGCATGTTCCGGCCTGGCGCCATGGACTGGCCGCTCACGCGCCATGCCGTGCCCCTGGACGCGTCCTCGGGCCAGCCCGTGTACCTGTCGGTGGTCACGCGCGTACCGGTGGGTGTCGCGCCCCGGATCCAGGATGCGGAGGCGTTCGCTGGAAGCGACCGCCGCCTTGCCGCCGCGATCGCTGCGGCGCAGGTGCTGATGCTGGCCGTCGCGCTGTTCCTGGTGGTGCTGTCGGTGGCCGTACGCGATGGTGTCTACGCGCGGTTCGCGGCGCTGGGCTTCGCCTGGCTGCTGCTGGCCATGGCGGCCGGGGGCCAGCTGTATGCGCTGCCCGGCCTCGCGATCATCGGCTGGTGGGGCGTGCTGGGTCTGGTCGCCCTGGAGCTCGGTGTGGCAGCGCTGACCCTGTGGTCCATCGAGGGTGCGCTTGCGCTGTCGGGCCGTGATGGCCGCATCCTGCGATTGCTGGCGATCGCGCTCGCCGCGATCGCGGGGTTCGCCCTGCTGAACCTGCAGACCCTGGCGGTGCCGCTGCGCGTGATTGCGCTCACGGCGCTGGTGGCCGGCCAGCTGATGGCATTGGGCCTGTCGCTGCGCGCTGCGCTGGGCGGACAGACGCTCGGGCGGGCGCTGGCGCCGGCATTCGCGCTCGCGCTGCTGCTGGCAGCGTCCACCTCGTTCACGACGCTGGCCCGGGTCGGAGGTCTGGATCCGGGCCCGGCGGCGCTGACCGTCGGTGCCGCCGTGGTCTGCCTGCTGTTCGCCCTGGCACTGCTCGACCGCGTGGCGGACTTGCGGCGCGAGCGCGACCGCGCCCAGGCGACCGCCCAGCGGGTGGATACGACGCTGCAGGTCGAGGCAAGCCGCCGCGAACTGGTGGAAGGGCTGCAGCAGGTGATGCGCTCGGCACCCGCCGGCGACCTGGAATGGATGGCCTTCCGCAAGCTGCTGGCGGCGCTGCGTACTCCGATCCCGCACCGCGCCGCCGCGATCGTCGCCTACGGATATCACGACCTGGACCTGCTGGTGAGCGAGCCGGGCGAGGACAAGCCGCGCTTCGTCGCATTGCTGGAACAGCGTGGTAGCAATATCAAGGGCATCTGTCGCGGCCGCACGCCGCTGCAGATCCGCCTGGACCCCCAGTTCGAGGACGCCAACGCCGGCCCGGAGGAGGAACCGCCGCGCGAGTCCCTGGTCGGCGTCTACGCCGTGATCCCGCTGGGGATCGCCAAGCCCGGGTGGGGCGCGCTGCTGATCGAGCGCGCGAGCGAGGATTTCCAGACCGCGGAAATGCGCATGGCTTTCGAACTGGCGCAGATCACGCTGGCGGCGTCCGACCAGGCTGCCAGCCAGGTCGAACTGACCCGGCGCGCCGAGATCGACCCGCTGACCGGGGCTTTCAACCGGCGTGCAGCCGAGGTGGCGATGGACGAGGCTTTCGCCCGGGCTCTGGACGGTCGCCTTCCGGTGTCGGTACTGGTGCTGGACATCGACCGCTTCCGCGCGCTCAACGACAAGCATGGCCACGAGATCGGCGACCGCAGCCTGGCGGCGGCGGCCGAATGCATCCGCAAGCTGCTGCAGCCCGGCGACCTGCTGGCGCGCATGGGCGCCGACGAGTTCGCCGTGATGCTGCCCGGTCGCGCCCTGGACGCCGGCCGCGAGGCGGCCGAGCGCATCGTGGCCGCCATCGCGCAGCTGCGGGTGCGCGACGAGTCGGCGATCGTGTCCTTCACCGCGAGCGCGGGCGTGGGGTCGCGGGGCGGGGACGAGGAGTCGCCCAAGCACATGCTGGGACGGGCCACCCGCGCGATGGAAACTGCGCGCAGCAACGGCGGCAACCGCGTCCAGGGTCAGGGGCCGCGCTTCGGTTCGGCCGGCGAGGAGCCCCCGGACCCGCTTGTGCTCTGAGCGGGCATGAACCTGCGCGATTACGTCCGCGACGTCGCCGATTTTCCGGAAGCGGGCATCGTGTTCCGCGACGTGATGCCGCTGCTGGCCGACCCGGTGGCGTTCTCGCACGCATTGGAGCAGCTGGCACACGCGGTGCCGCCCGGCGGCGCCGATCGCATTGCCGCGATCGAGGCCCGCGGGTTCGTTTTCGGTGCGGCGCTGGCGACCAGGCTGCGCATCGGTCTGGTGCCGATCCGCAAGCCCGGCAAGCTGCCGGCGCCGGTGGTTGGCATCGACTACGCGCTCGAATACGGCCGCGACCGCCTCGAACTGCCGCGCGAGGTGATGCGGCCGGGCCTGAGGGTGCTGCTGGTCGACGATGTGCTGGCCACCGGCGGCACCTTGGCCGCGGCGGCGCGGCTGATCCGGCTGTGCGGGTGCGAACCGGTGGCGGCGGGCGTGCTGATCGAGCTCGAGGCGCTGGGCGGGCGTGGAGCACTCGAGGGGCTGCGGGTGCATGCGGTGCTGCGTTATTGAACTCGTCGGGGTGGGGCAGGGTCGAAGGCTGATGAATCGCGGCCATGGGCCGCTCCCACAGGTACGCGCCCGGTCGGGTGCAGGGGCAGTTGCAGGAGGCGGCATGTTGTCGATTGGAGCCTATGCGCAGCGGCTGCCGCGTCCGGACGAGTCCCTGCCGGGGCGCAGCGAGCCCATGCCGCTGCGCAATGCGCACCTGGTGCTGGGACGGCCGCTGCGAGGCCCGTTTCCCGGACTGGCGTGCGCGCAGTTCGGGATGGGGTGCTTCTGGGGCGCGGAGCGCCTGTACTGGACGCTTCCGGGCGTTCATACCACCGCCGTGGGCTACGCCGGCGGCCACACCCCCAATCCGACCTACCGCGAGGTCTGTTCCGGCCGCACCGGGCATGCCGAGATGGTGCTGGTGGTCTACGACCCCTCGGCGATCGAGTACGCGCGGCTGCTGCAGGTGTTCTGGGAAGGTCACGACCCGACCCAGGGCATGCGCCAGGGAAACGACCGTGGCACGCAGTACCGGTCGGCGATCCATTGTCACGACGCCGGACAGCTGGAGCTGGTGCGCGCCAGCGCGCAGGCGTACGGGCAGCGGCTGACTGCCGCCGGCCAGGGCGCGATCTCGACCGAGATCGTGCATCCGGCGCCGCCGTTCTACTACGCCGAGCAGGAGCACCAGCAGTACCTGGCGCGGCATCCGGGCGGCTACTGCGGGCTGGGCGGCACCGGCGTGAGCTGTCCGGTCGGGTGGGCGCCAGCGGGCGAAACGGACCGCTAGGGAACGTCCGATCAAGTCCATCCTGTACTCGCCGCACCATCGCGTCGATGCCAGGTCCGCTCCGTAGCCCGGCCCGCGAGGCGGTGACGGTTTCCGGGGCCGCCGCAAGTACATCCCTGTAGGCTGCGGACGCGCCATCCCTGGCGCGTACGCCCCCGGAAACCGTCCCCGCCCCGCGGTCCTCCCGACTTCGTTTCGTGTGGTCATCGCCCTGTAGGAGCCGGCGTTGCCGGCGATCGGCCCCGCGACAACACCCGGCGAACCCGCGTGGGAGCGGCCCATGGCCGCGATGCCGGGCGACCAAGGTCCCTAGTACCGCGGCCCGCCCTGCTCGGCATACAGCCGCAGCACCTCGCGCGCGGCCGGCCGCAGCAGATCCCGGCGCACCGTGATCCCGCGCGTTTTCAGCTCGCCGATCCAGTCGACGGGAAGCGGGCCCTCGTCGAATTCGGTCAGCTCCTCCACGTCCTCGGCGCGCGCGCCGATCAGCAACTCGTCGATGCCTGCCCAGATGCTGGCCCCGTAGCACATCGAGCACGGCTGCGCCGAGGCGGCCAGCAGCACGCGCCGGTCCTCGTTGAGGCGGAAGCGCTGGGTGCGGATCTGCGCGGACATGAAAGCCATCATCTCGGCATGGGCGACCGAGCAGGTCTGTGGCACGACCCGGTTGACGCCGACCCCGAGCACCTTGCCGGACTCCTCGAACACGGCGGCACCGAACGGTCCGCCGCTGCCGTGCTCGACGTTGAGCCTGGCCAGCTGGATGGCCAGCGCCATCTTGGACTCATCGTCGGCATGGACGCGGCCGGTATCGATCTCTTCGTTGATCCAGGCAGGCAGCGTCAGGTGGATCTGGGTATAGAGCATCGCGGGGCCAGGCGGCGGGGCGCGGCTCAGTCTATCCGCGTCTCCCCGCCTTGGGCACCCGTGACACCCTCGCAGCGCCCCTCCACGCAGCGACACCCGAGCAGGCTGGGAAATCCGCACACGCTCATGCGGCCCTCGCGCTCGCACTGGGCCTGCACGCGCTCGGGAAAGGTCGGGCTGTCGATATTGACGCAGGCCGGGTAGTAGCCGCAGCAGTTGCCGACGTCCTTGACCGCGCAGTCCGCGTCGGTGCTGCAGCTGAAATCGACGGTGTCCGGCGCCGCCTCGACGGACGCGGGCCGATCTGTCGACGGCGGCGTCTGTGCGCCGGTGCAGCCGACCATGGCCAGGCTGAGCACCAGCACGAGGGTCCGGATCATCGTCATTCTCCTTGGGCGGGACCGGGCGACGATAACGCGGGTCCGCGTCGAGGGCCGGTGACCGTGGCCGGGCCCGGCGGACCCCGGAACGGGTTCCGAGGCTTGCGCGGCAACGACGGCGCCCCAGCGGATCGGGCAGGCAAGTGCCCGATTCCGATCGGGTCCTGCGCAGCCGGGTCCGGCCAGATCCAGGATGGACTGGTCCGGACCGTACCTCAGGTACGCCCGGCCGCACGCGCCCAGACATCGCGCAGGGTGACGGTCCGGTTGAAGACGGGTCGACGGGCGCCATGGTCGCGGCGGTCGGCCACGAAGTAGCCCAGCCGCTCGAACTGGAAGACCTGCTCGGGGTCGGCCTGGGCGAGCACGGGCTCCAGGCGGGCGTCGGCAACCACGCGCTTGCTGTCCGGGTTCAGGTGGTCGCGGTAGCCGCCGGGCCCCTGGTCCGGGTCCGGCACGGTGAACAGCCGATCGTACAGGCGCACCTCGGCCTGCACGCCGTGGCGCGCGCTGACCCAGTGCAGCGTGCCCTTGACCTTGCGGTCGGCCGCGGGCCGGCCCGGGCGCGAGTCCGGATCGAGCGTGCAGCGCAGTTCCACCAGCTCGCCCCGGTCGTCCTTGACCACCTGCTCGCAGCGCACGATGCCGACGTGGCGCAGCCGCACCTCCCCTCCGGGCACCAGCCGCCGGAAGCCCTTGGGCGGAACCTCGGCGAAGTCTTCGCGCTCGATCCACAACTCGGGTCCGAAGGCGATCTCGCGCCCGCCCAGCTCCGGCCGCTGCGGGTGGTTGGGTGCAGCGACCCGTTCCTCGTGGTCGGGGGGCAGGTTGGTGATCACCAGCTTCAGCACATCGAGCACCGCCATTCGCCGCAATGTATGGGCCTCCAGGTCCTCGCGCACGCAGCCCTCGAGCAGCCCGTACTCGATCAGGCTGTTCTGCTTGCTGATGCCGATGCGGTCGATCAGCAGCCCGATCGCACCGGGCGTCACGCCGCGCCGGCGCAGCCCACGCAGCGTCGGCAGGCGCGGGTCGTCCCAGCCGTCGACCAGGCCCTCCCGGACGAGCTCGGTGAGCTTGCGCTTGCTCATCACCGTGTAGTCGATGTTCAGGCGCGCGAACTCGATCTGGCGCGGCCTGCCCACCGGCACCTCCAGGCCCGCCTGGACCAGCGGCTGCCACAGCTCCGGGTTGCCGGGCAGGTCGACCCGGTCCACGTACCAGTCGTACAGTGGCCGGTGGTCCTCGAACTCCAGCGTGCACAGCGAATGGGTGATGCCTTCGATGGCATCGGACATGCAATGGGCGAAGTCGTACATCGGGTAGATGCACCAGGCCTCGCCGACGTTCTGGTGCGGCATGCGGCGGATCCGGTAGATGGCCGGGTCGCGCAGGTTGATGTTGCCGCTGGCCATGTCGATCTTCGCCCGCAGCGTGCGGCTGCCGTCGGCGAACTCGCCGGCGCGCATGCGTGCGAGCAGGTCCAGGTTCTCCTCGACGCTGCGGTCGCGGCAGGGACTGTCGCGACCGGGCTCGGTCAGCGTGCCACGGTACTCGCGCACCTGCTCGGCGCTGAGGTCGCACACGAAGGCGTGGCCTTCGCGCACCAGCTTCCGTGCGGCACGGTAGAACACCTCGAAGTAGTCCGAAGCGTGCCGCAGCAGGTGCCACTCGTGGCCGAGCCAGGCGATGTCCTCCTTGATCGCCTCCACGTACTCTGCGTCCTCCCTGGCGGGATTGGTGTCGTCGAAACGCAGGTTGCACACGCCTCCGAACTCGGCGGCCACGCCGAAGTTCAGCAGGATGCTCTTGGCATGGCCGATGTGCAGGTAGCCGTTGGGCTCGGGCGGAAACCGGGTGCGGATGGTGGCGTGTGCGCCGGAGGCCAGGTCGTTGCGGATGATCTGGCGGATGAAATCGTTGCGTTCGGACATGGAAAGCGGTTCGGACAGGGGAGGGCCGCGCTCAGGCGCGGCGGTCTACGGCGTAGCGCGCCAGCCCGGCCAGCGCGGCGCGCTGCGGGCTGTCGGGCAGGGCCTGCAGCTGCGCCAGCGCCAGCTGGGCGTGTTCGGCGGCGCGTGCCTGCGCGTAATCGATGCCGCCACAGGCTCGAATGGTATCGAGCACGTCGTCGAGGCCATCACCGCCTCCGTTTTCGACGATCGCGCGCAGCCGTTGCCGCGCAGGTTCGGGTGCGTGCGACAGCGCATGGATCAGCGGCAGGGTGGCCTTGCCCTCGGCCAGGTCGTCGCCCAGGCACTTGCCCAGCTCCGCGGCGTCGGCGGTGTAGTCGAGCACGTCGTCGGCGATCTGGAACGCGATCCCCAGCTGCAGGCCGAATTCGGCCAGCGCCTGCTCCATCGTATCGTCGCTGCCGGCCAGCACGCCACCCAGGCGGGCGGCGGCAGCGAACAGCACGGCGGTCTTGCGCTCGATCACCTGAAGGTAGGCACGCTCGTCGGTGTCGGGATTGTTCACGTGCAGCAATTGCAGCACCTCGCCCTCGGCGATGGCGTTGGTGGTATCGGCGAGGATGCGCATGACCGCCATGCGGTCGAGCTCGACCATCAGCTGGAACGAGCGCGAGTACAGGAAATCGCCGACCAGCACGCTGGGTGCGTTGCCCCACAGGGCGTTGGCCGTGCTGCGCCCGCGCCGCAGGTCCGACTCGTCGACGACGTCGTCGTGCAGCAGGGTGGCGGTATGGATGAACTCGATGATCGCGGCCAGCTGCAGGTGATCGCGGCCGCGGTATCCGGCGGCGCCGGCCGCCAGCAGCACCAGCATCGGCCGCAGCCGCTTGCCGCCGGCGGCCACGATGTGCTCGGCGATGCGGTTGATCAGAACGACCTCGGAGGCCAGGCGGGCCCGGATCAGGGCATCGACCTGGGCCATCTCGGCAGCGACCTGCTCCTGGATCGCATCGATCGGCAGGCTGTGCGGGACGAGGGCGGCGGGCGCGGTCGCAGGGGGCATTCGGGTCGATCGTCGGGATGTCGGGCGAGGCGCCGGTGGCGCCGGCGGATTATACGGGTCGGGACGCCGCCGTCCTGGCCGGGCACCCATCTCCGCTATACTCCTTCGCCCCCGCGAAGCCGCGCGGTCGCCGCCGGGACGGCCTGTTTTCCTACGTTCCGGCGCGGCGCAGCGCCGATGCCGCCGACCGGCGGCGCCGGCGACACTGGCCTCGCAGCCCTTCCATCGAGCAGGACACGACATGGCACGCGGAATCAACAAGGTCATCCTCGTCGGCAACCTCGGCGCCGATCCGGAAACCCGATACAGCGCCGGCGGCTCGGCGATCACCACGATCCGGGTCGCCACCTCCGAGCAGTGGAAGGACAAGCAGACCGGCGAGATGCAGGAGCGCACCGAGTGGCACCGGGTGAAGTTCTTCGGCCGGCTGGCGGAGATCGCCGGCGAGTACCTGCGCAAGGGCAGGCAGGTCTACGTCGAGGGCTCGTTGCGCACCGACAAGTACACCGACAAGGAAGGCGTGGAGCGCTACACCACCGACATCATCGCCAACGAGATGCAGATGCTGGGCGGACCGGGCGGCGAGGGCGGTGCCGGCGGGGGTAGCGGTGGTGGCGGCCAGCGCAGCCGGCCGGCGCCGCGCAGCGGTGCGGGCGGGGGCGGAGGCGGCAGCCAGCAACGCCCGGCGCAGCCGCCGCAGGACGAGCTCGAAGACGACGACATTCCGTTCTAGGCGAACCGACGTGCAAACCATTCTGGTCACCGGCGGCGCCGGGTTCATCGGCGGCAACTTCGTGCTGGCGCACATTGCGCAGGGCGGGGGGCGCATCGTGAACCTCGATGCGCTGACCTACGCGGGCAATCTCGACACGCTTGCGCCGCTGAAGGGCGACGACCGCCATGTGTTCGTGCACGGCGACATCGGCGACCGCGAGCTGGTCGGCAGGCTGCTGCGCGAGCACCGGCCTTGTGCGCTCGTCAATTTCGCGGCCGAGAGCCATGTCGACCGCTCGATCGACGGCCCGGCCGCGTTCGTGCAGACCAACGTCGTCGGCACGCTGAACCTGCTCGAATGCGCGCGCGACTACTGGCGCGAACTGCCCGAGGCCGGGCGTGCAGCATTCCGCTTCCTGCACGTGTCCACCGACGAGGTGTACGGCTCACTGGGCGAGCAGGGCCGGTTCACCGAGACCACGCCCTACGCGCCCAACTCGCCGTACTCGGCCTCCAAGGCGGCCTCGGACCACCTGGTGCGGGCCTTCCACCACACCTGGGGACTGCCGACGCTGACCACCAACTGCTCCAACAACTACGGGCCCTACCAGTTCCCGGAGAAGCTGGTGCCGCTGATGATCGCCCGTGCGCTGGCCGGCGAGCCGCTGCCGGTGTATGGCGATGGCCGCAACGTGCGCGACTGGCTGTACGTGCTCGACCACTGCAGCGCGATCGAGACCGTCCTGGCGCGCGGGCGTCCCGGCGAGGTCTACAACGTCGGTGGCGACGCCGAGCGCGAGAACATCGTCGTGGTCGAGACGATCTGCGCGTTGCTGGATGCGCGCCGGCCGCGCGCCGACGGCCGGCCGCGCGAGTCGCAGATCGACTTCGTGACCGACCGGCCGGGCCACGACCGCCGTTACGCGATCGACGCCGGCAAGATCCTGCGCGAACTGGGCTGGGGACCCTCGGTCGATTTCGACACCGGCATGGCCCTGACCGTGGACTGGTACCTGGACAACCAGCCCTGGGTGCAGCGCGTGCTCGACGGCAGCTACCGGTTGCAGCGCCTCGGCGCCGCGGCCTGATCGGGCACGAAGCGATGAACAAGGGCATCATCCTTGCCGGCGGCTCCGGCACCCGGCTTTATCCCATCACGCTGGGTGTCAGCAAGCAGCTGCTGCCGGTGTACGACAAGCCGATGATCTACTACCCGCTCAGCACGCTGATGCTGGCGGGCATCAGCGAAGTGCTGGTGATCAACACCCCGCACGAGCAGCCGCTGTTCCGGCAGTTACTCGGCGACGGCTCGCAATGGGGCATGCGCATCGAGTACGCGGTGCAGCCGAAACCCGAGGGACTGGCGCAGGCCTACCTGATCGGGCGCGACTTCGTCGCCGGCGATCCTTCCTGCCTGATCCTGGGCGACAACATCTTCTACGGCCATGGCCTGCGTGAGGCGCTCGCCGGCGCCGCAGTGCAGAACGACGGGGCCACGGTGTTCGGCTACTGGGTGCGCGACCCGGAGCGCTACGGCGTGGCCGAGTTCGACGACGACGGCCGCGTGATCGGCCTGGAAGAAAAGCCGGCGCGGCCGCGGTCGAACTATGCCGTCACCGGCCTGTATTTCTACGACGGCCGGGCCAGCGGGTTCGCGGAGGCGCTGAAGCCCTCGGCGCGCGGCGAACTGGAGATCACCGACCTCAACCGGCGCTACCTGGAGGAGGGCTCGCTGCGGCTGGAGCGGCTGGGACGCGGTTACGCCTGGCTCGACACCGGCACCCACGAGTCGCTGCTGCAGGCGGCCACCTTCATGGAGACCATCGAGCAGCGCCAGGGCCTGCGCGTGTGCTGCCCGGAGGAGATCGCCTACCTGAACCGCTGGATCGACGGGGCCCAGCTCGAGGCGCTGGCGCGCCCGCTGCTGAAGAACGGCTACGGGCAGTACCTGATGCACGTGCTCGAGCACGGCGTGGCGGCATGAAGGTCATCGCCACCGACCTGCCGGGCTGCGTGGTGATCGAGCCCAAGGTGTTCGGCGATGCGCGCGGATGGTTCTACGAGAGCTGGAACCATGCGCGCTTCGCCGAAGCCGGCATCGATGCGCGGTTCGTCCAGAGCAACCTGTCGATGTCGCAGCGCGGCGTGCTGCGCGGCCTGCACTACCAGTGGCCCAAACCTCAAGGCAAGCTGGTGAGCGTGATCGAGGGCGAGGTCTACGACGTGGCCGTGGACATCCGCCGCGGCTCGCCGACCTTCGGCCGCTGGACCGCGGCGGTGCTGACCGCGGAGAACCGGCGCCACTTCTGGGTCCCGGAAGGGTTCGCCCACGGCTTCTGCGTGCTGTCCGAGCGTGCCGTGTTCACCTACCTGTGCACGGCGGTGTACGACGGCGAGGCCGACGCCGGTATCCGCTGGAACGACGGCGAGATCGCGGTGGACTGGCCGGTGTCCGAACCGCAGCTTTCGGACAAGGATGCTGTAGCCCCGTTCCTGGCCGAGGTTCCTCCCGACCGCCTCCCGGCGCTGTAGGAGCCCGTCCGATGGGCGACATCGACGCTGCGGCTGGCGAAACGGCGGGCGGATCCCGAAGGCTGCTGTTCCTCGCGCCCTCCGGGCCTACGGCCCTGCGGGTCCGCGTCGGGCGGCCGGGGTTTGCAACAGCGCATCCTGCGCTGGTGCAAACGCGCGTGCATCCATGCACGCGCCCCCTGCGGGGCCTGATCGTCCGCCCGCCGCCGCTGCGGAGGCGACGCCA